>NZ_JBINJE010000025.1:0-64194 GCF_043951955.1 Halalkalibaculum sp. DA384
AAACATGAGGTGCTCACTGTACACCTGTACTATTCCGCGGTCATGTTTCCTTCGCCTCGTGCACAACCAAATTTCTTGGTGAATAATCCGGGTTATTCAACTACATTTCGCGGCAGGTTTTCCGGCAGCCGCACCAGCACCTCGTAGTTCATGTTGTTGGTCATCTCACTGAATGAGGCCACCGTCATCTCCTGCTCTCCCTGGTGCCCGATAATGACAACCTCATCCCCCTTCTTCACGCCGGGGATGTCAGTAATATCGATCGTCAGCAGGTTCATGTTTACCAGCCCCGCTACCGGCGCCCGCTCCCCGTTGATAAGCACGATGCCCACATTGGTCAGGTTCCTGCCAAACCCGTGCGAGTATCCTATCGGTACCGTGGCTATCGTTTGATCGCGGCTGGTCAGGTACACATTGCCGTAGCCGATAAACTCTCCCGCTTCCACGTGCTTTATACTCATAACGCGGCTTTTCCAGCTCAACACCCGCTCCAGGGGATCCACAAACGGGGTTGCGCGGTCCGTATGATTTTTCTTAATAAAGTTCATGTATGTTTCGCGGTTGGGCCAGAAGCCGTACTGCGATATGCCCACGCGCACCATATCCATCCTAGTCTCGGGGTAGTTCAATACTGCAGCCGAGCAGGCGGTGTGCCGGTACCGGCCCTCAATGCCTTTGTCCCGCAGCCAGCCGCAGAGCTTTTCAAACTTCTTAATCTGTTCCGTCACCCGCACATGGTTGCTGACGCTTTCCGCACCGGCATAATGCGTGCAAATTCCTTCAATATTCAGATGTTCAGATTCCTTCAAGAGCGTATCCGTCACTTCCGGGAGCTTGTGTTTTTCCAGGCCGAGCCGGTGCATGCCGGTCTCCAGGTGCAGGTGAATACGCGCCGGTTTGCCCACTTTCCGGGCCGCAGAAACGGCGGCATTCAGGCGGTTGCGTTCGAAGATGAAAAAGGAGATCTCCCGTTCAATAGCCCACTCAATCGCGTTGTTGCTGATCATGCCCATGATCATGATATGGCATTGCTCCGTTGCGGCCTTATATGCGGCTGCGGCTTCATCGGCACTAAACACCGCGAAATACCGGACGCCGCACGCCTCGGCCATCGGCACAAAATGATTGATTCCGTGCCCGTAGGCGTTTCCCTTGATCACGGAACAAAATTTGACATCGGGACCGATCAGATCCCTGAAAAACAAGATATTTTTTTGAAAGGCATTTTTACTGAGTTCTAAATAGGATGGTGCAAGTTCTTCAGGCATAAAGTATCGCTGTTATTGTTCAAATCCTGTAATCTGGTTGAGTATATGGATAAACATGCTGACTCCGGGAGAGATCAACGCATCCGGAAAATCATAGCTGCCGGCATGCAGCGGCGGCTGGTCCACGCCCGCCCCCAACCCGAATATCGCCCCCTTGTAGCGCGAGGTAAATCGTCCAAAATCTTCGGACCAGGCAAACGGAGTCTCCTTTCGGGTCAGTTCGAGTCCTGCCCTGCGGGCCGACTCTTCAATATATGCGTTGCACCCGGCATCGCTCCGGGTGGCTTCAAAACGCTCCGTCCAGCGGGTATCGGCCTGCAGGCCGTATGTTTGTGCAATGTTGCTCACCGTGTCTTCCGCCCGTTCGCAGAGTGCTTCCATCAGCTCATTCTCGTAGGTGCGCAGAGTCGCCCGAAATTCTGCATATCCCGGGGAAGTTCCAAATGCGACCTCGCCGAGCTTCGAATGGATAACAGTCGCCTTGGCGGCCTGGTCCAGCGATGCATAGAACTGGGGAAACGCCGAAAACTGCTGGATGAGGGCTGCCAGCGCCATCGCGGGACTCCTTCCGCGCTCGGGATGTGCAGCGTGTGCGGTTTCTCCCTTCAGGATCACCTCATATCCTCTTGAGGCGGAGGCAAAGACACCATCCCTCAGCAAAACCTGTTTCAGCGGGTAGCCCGGCAGGTTGTGGAGCGCAAAAATAAAATCCGGTTCCACTGCCCGAAATTTGTGGTCGTCAAGAACACGGGCTGCTCCCTGCCCGGTTTCTTCGGCGGGCTGAAACAGCAGGTGTACCTCTCCCGCCCGGGGGTTGTGATCCTGCAGGTAACGCGCAACCCCGGCCACAATCGCCATATGTCCGTCGTGGCCACATTTGTGGGCAACTCCTTCTGTTTTCGACCGGTAGGAAATCTCATTTTCTTCAGGAATCGGCAGGGCGTCCAGCTCGCAGCGGATCATCACACAGGGTCCCTCCCGGCTTCCTTCAAATACGGCTATAATCCCTTCTCCCCCAATACCTTCGAGCAGCCGGTCCGGGGCACAACCCTCGAGCAGCCGCCTGATGCGGTTACTCGTTTTATATTCTTCGCCGGAAAGTTCCGCCAACCGGTGCAACTCGTGGCGCAGCTCCGTAAGTTCTTCTATTGTATTTCCAGCAAGTGTTTCCATCGTTCATCTATTGTATTAAAAAACTTTTGAATTCTTCAGTGGTCGACGTTTTGCCACCCTGAGAATGGCCTGTTTCTGTAAAGCCGTTCGATTATCAATGGAGATAGGTTTTTAAGCCTCCTAAATGTAGTCAGCACTACTCCCGGTTGTGACCGGGTGGTACCACTCGTCTGGGTATTGGAGATTGCAAAAAGATCTGTCAGGTTCCAGTCTACTTCATCCGTTACAGAAAAGTAAGCGCTCAAACCCTGGATTGGGATTGCTTCCATGCAGAAAGAGGATCACACGAATCATGTAACGATACTATTTGCACTACTACTCCGTGGTGATCTTCCACATCGGTGTCATCTGCGTTCCGTTAAACCTGAGTGCCCATAGTTGGCATGGTACCATGCCTTAATAGATATCCCCTACAATCAAACGCGGATCAGGGTATTTTTCAAGTGCCGTTTCAATATTTTCTTCAGCCACCACGCCGGGCATGTCGGCCCGGCCCGGATCTTCGACCGAGAGCTGAAAATGCAGGTGGGGCTCCCATCCGCCATTTTCCCGGTGCGCTCCCACCTCCGCGAACTCCTGTCCTTTTTTAATTTCCTGCCCTTTTTCCAGCCGGTCAAGCGACGCTCTTGCCAGATGCCCATGCAGCGCAAACAGGACCGCCCCATCCAGGCTGTGCCGGGTTACGACGGTGGGACCGTAATCCCCCGGCCGTGCGTTATCTGCGAGATAGGCGATTTCTCCCTCAAAAAAGGCACACACCGGCACCCCTGCCGGCGTCCAAAAGTCGATACCGACATGGATATTCCTGCGGTTTTGATACTGGGGAGCCACGTACATGCCGCGCCGTTTTTCGTTGTAGCGCCCAATACCCCACTTTTCCCGGCGGATCAGCCCGGGATCGTATCCCATCGAGAAGTCGAAAACATACCACTCCCCATCGTATGTTACAACGGGGGCGAACGAAAACCGGGCGGGATCAAAAGGAAGGGATTCCGGGTTCATTCAACAATTTTATCGATATAGTCGGAGTTCATTATGCCGAGCGCCCCCATATATTTCAACCGGAAGCGGATAAAGTCGCCCACCTGGTAGTTATTGCTGTTGTCTCCCACATCGAGAACCAGCATGTCGGAGCTTGCGTCCGCAACCCTGATATCATCGTGCACATTGATCAGGTGGTCGGGATCGATGTCGAGATAACCGATATCCAGTATGGCCCGGTAGGAGGTCTCCCCGTAGGCTTCCTTGTCGATGTCATAGGTTTCGCCCTGGGGATTCGTGCCAAGATCTCCACTGGGAACTTTCGGCTTTTCGGAAATTTCGATGATCTGCGTGTAGAGTTCAAACACCCCTTCGTGCATTCCTGAAATTGTGCCCCCGGTAAACAGGTTTTTGCCGAAAAACAGGGCTTCTCCCACCCGAAAGTGGTTGATGCCGCTGGGCAGGCGGTTTTTTAGCAGCAAAGGAATGGTAACCGTGGTCCCGCCGGATACCAGGGGAATATCGACATCAAATCTCAGTTCAAGAATTTGCTTGTAGAGCGAGAGTTGAATCAGCTTGTCCTCGTCGGGCATGACCCCGTGCATACAGTTTAGATTCGTACCCAGCCCGATGACCTCTACATTCGGCAGTTTAAAAATCTTTTCATAGAAATCGATCAGGTCGTCGCGTACCACACCTTCCCGGAGATCGCCCATCTCAATCATCACAATCACCTTGTGGATCTTGTCCTGCCGGCCGGCCTCCTCCGAAAGCGCGTGCAGGGTGGAGAGCTCCGTATTCAGGCTTACGTCAGCATATCTGACCACCGACTCGATAATATCTTTGGGCGGGGGCTTGATATAGATCGTCAGCGTTTCCGGGTCGATCTCCTTGATCTTTTCCAGGTTGCTGATGCGGGAATCGTGCATCTCCTTGACTCCCAGCTCGGCAACTTCCTTCAAAAATGGGGTATGCCCGCATAACAGCTTCGTCGTTATTCCCCACTTGATGTCGTTCTTCTTGAACAGCTGGTCAAGATAGTTGTAGTTATCGCGCAGTTTATCGCGATATAGCTTGAGGTATGCCATGCTATTTTTTTAGTCTCATTTCGAGATATTTATTGGTAAAACCGTACTTCTTATACAGATGGACAGCGGGGTTGTGTTCCTCAACGTGCAGCGCAATATCTCCATCCGTTGCTTTGATAATTCGCTCCATCAGTTGCGACCCGATACCCTCACCGCGGTATTCGCGATGCACGGCGATATAGACAAGAATATTTTCGGGAATATATCCCTTCATATTGGTCTTGTTAATGATCACCGCCCCGGCAATCTGCCCGTCTTCATGCACAATCAAAATCATTCCGTCCTGCCCGTCCTTATCCCCGTAGGCATAACCGATACAATTTAAAATATGTTGTTTTTCATCCCCAAATTCATCCAGGTGTTCATATAAAAAATCGGCAATTTCTTCACGGCTGAATTCCGTGGGGTTTTTATCATCGGAATAGCTTATATCAAAATTCATTTTATACTTGTGGATTAACGGGTTGTTCATTTCTTTCGGCGGTCTCGGCCTGCTGCGGCGTGCTGCTGTCCGGGAATAAAAGCGATCCGGCAATAAAGGTGACCGCGGAGACAGTGATACCGAAAACGTTGGCATCGAGACCGGCCGGCAGTTGTTCTACAAACACTTCAAGATACACCGTTGTTCCTCCACCTGCCAGCATGGCTATGATAGCCCCGGCACTGCTGCTTTTCTGCCAGTAGAGTGCGCCTACGATCGGCACAAACAGACCTGAAACCATAAAGGCGTAGGAATAGAGCATCAGGTCGAGAACATTTGTCATCGTGGTGGCAATAAAGAGGGCGACAGCCCCAATGATCAGCGTGGTTACCTGCGAGAACCGCAAGAACTGATCCCCTTCGTGATCCACATCTTTAAAATACCCGATAATGTCGGATACAACATTACCTGAAGCCGCCATCAGGCAGCTGTCGGCGGTAGAAAGAATGGCAGAGAAATAGGCTGACATCATGATTCCCATCAGTCCCACCGGCAGCACCGTACGCAGCAGCATGGGCAGCCCGGTCTCCGGGTCGGTCTCCGAAATATTGGCCGCTCCAAGGTAGTCGAACATGCCCTGGGCGGCCGCCACCTTGGCAAAAAGTCCAAGTGATACCCCCATAAAAGCCATCACCGGCCATTCAAAAAGACCTGCAAGGTACCAGGCTCTTTTCGCGGTTTGCTCGTCGTTACAGGCATATATTCGCTGGTAGAGTGTCATCCCCACAAACCAGATCGGGATGATCGTGACCCCCCAGTAAACCACGCGCTGCCAGGTCAGGTTGGTGATGGTCAGCAGGCTGGGATCCACGGAGCGCTGTATCGCTTCCCAGCCCCCCACGGCATAATATGACACCGGGATTCCGATAAATATCAGCCCGGTCATCAGGATGGCCCACTGGATGGTATCGGTGTATATAACCGCTTTCAGTCCCCCCAAAACGGTATAGAGCACGGCAACCGTGCCCATAATGATCAGCGCCGTTTGCAGGTCCAGGTTGGCAAACGTTCCGTTTGCGAGTTTGGCCCCCGCCAGGATCTGGGAACTGGTAAAACCGGCATATCCCACGGCGGAAATGATTCCCGCCACCAGGGCCACGTGGGGATTAAAGTAATACTTAAATACTTCCGGGAACGTGTAGGCCTTGTCAAACACCTTGTTTCCCTTCACCTTGGGAATGAGGAAAACTGCGGCCAACCACGCCCCCACGAGACCCGTAAAGAGCATCCATGATCCCGAGAGCCCCAGTACAAATCCGAGTCCGCCCAAGCCGATCGAAAAGCCTCCGCCTACATCGGTCGCCACCACCGACAGGCCGATATGCAGGCTGTTCATATCGCGTCCGCCTACATAGTAATCATCGGCGCCCTCATTTTTTTGGAAAAAGAAAAATCCAAATCCAAGGAGTCCGATCATGTAAAGGATAAAAATCGTCAGGTCGATCCAATGCATAAGACAGGCAGGTTAAACTAGATCGTTGATGATGAAGAGATGATGTTGGATCATGAGAAAGAAATCCAATGGAATGAGCAGCCACAGGAACCGCGATGAGCGTTGTAACTTCAAGATTCTGTGGATGATTTCAGCAGCTTATGAACGTGTACGATGATTGAGATGCTATTCCGCGTGGGTTTACAAATACGTTTAGAATCAGGCTACTCAAACAGATTTCAGTTGAATTTCCATTAAATATACACCCAGGGAATATGCATCTTCTCAAATAGCATCGGCCGGCAACCAAATCTTACCCGCCGTTAAACCCGGATTGCGGATTTGCAATCGGTCAACCCGCATTGAAGTGACTAAATATACAGGTAACCGACCGCGGATGTCAAACCGGCACCTGGTTCATTTTTCTGAGAAAAGATACTACCACAGCCGCTGCGGCGTGGTATCGTCTCCAACTGCTTTTTTGTGCTCCACTTCGTTGTTTCCACCCGTGTCTTGATGAGATTCTTCCGATTCATAAATTTTCTGATAGGGCGTCGTATGTTGTTCGGACTTTTCCCCGGTTTGCACGGGAGGTTCATTCTGTACTTTCTTTTCATTCTTTTCTGGAGTCCCATTCAGGGGAACAAATTCGGTTTTTTCCCTGTCTTTTTGCTTGAACCGGAAATCCATCCTCAGCCGGCCTTGATGTACCGATCCCTCCTCGATTAAATATTTTTTTGTAGAGATCTCTCCCTGAACTACTGAACCCTGCTTGAGAACAACTCCCTCGTTGGCCTGGACATTTCCCAGAATTTCTCCTTCCAGAACCAGGCGGCCTGTATTCACTTCTCCCTGAAATGCAGTATCCTCATCAAAAAAGATATACCCTTCACTCATTCTAAATACGACCTCCCTGCAAGAATTTAAAGATTTTCAATAATGGCTGCTGTTCTCTTTGCAGAAACAAGATTGTAACCCCTGTTGAATGGAGTCAAACTAAAAAATCCTGCTCGATATTCTATATTAGATTCAGTTAATATTCTTGAATTGAGATTAATATCGGCGGGAACTGACGGGAGGGAGAAAAGTCAAATCCTGTACAATTATCGGCAGCGAGAAGGTGGTCGTATCGACAACATAAAATGCGAGAATCACTGTGAGCGACCTTTGTGAAATCACGTAACGGGCCAAGAGCTATCTACCCATCACGGTGTAAGCCTTTACCAGGGAGACCCTTCCTGCGTTCAGGAGGGCTGGCCGATGTTGTAAAACCGCCACTAATAAAAAAGCCCTGCCTTTTCCGCGGCGCATAGAACGCCTGAGAAAAAGACAGGGCCAAACTCAATCTACTTAAATGTACGTTGGCGGTTAAGGCCGCTTATTCAAGGGTATTTGACGGCTCGGCGGCAGATTGCTTGGATACGCATACAAGCGTATTTGCATTCCCCATGTCAACACCTACGGCTACATCCTCCTGGGCCTGTTTCTGGGTGTTAATACAGTACCCGCGCACCGCCATTGTATGGGGATTGTCAGGGACTATCACATTGAGGACTCCTTCAAACTCAGACTTTATCTGGTTGGTCAGTTCTCCAAAATAAGCTCCGCCCCCTACTACATAGAGCTTGTTGCAGGTTTCAAAGTCGGAATCCTGGAAGGCGTTCATCAGGGCGGGACGGACGATATTACTGTAGTAGGAACGCAACACCTTTTGCTTCAGCGTGGTCAGATCTATGGTACGCTTATTGATATTGATCTTCCCTTTCTGAAAGGCCACATTTAACTGGTGTTCCGTCTTGAACCCGAGGTAGTGATCCTTTTGGAGCTCATCTTCCATCAGGTTGATCGCATAGCGGATACCCCGTGTACTGATCGCGGTACGCCGGATAATTCCGCTCTTTGTACTTACAACTCCCTCGCAGGAGCCGTAGCCCAGGCTGACTACAAAAAAGTCATCGGTTTCGGGAACGTCCCCATGACGCAGCGCAATGATA
Organism: Halalkalibaculum sp. DA384; assembly: GCF_043951955.1. NCBI lineage: Bacteria > Pseudomonadati > Balneolota > Balneolia > Balneolales > Balneolaceae > Halalkalibaculum > Halalkalibaculum sp. DA384. The sequence continues at coordinate 8,418 of NZ_JBINJE010000025.1, forward strand.
CTGCCGGCCACTTCAGGAACGACAAACACCTGATTTAAATTAACCGAAAGGGCCTGTTTGCCACTGGCCCCGTTCATACGGTATGTAGAACTGTCATATACAATATCAAAGGTTTTGGTCAACCGCTGTTTAGCTGTATTTTGATGCAGCTGGTACATGGCAAAAGGGAAACCCAGCGTCAGAGAAAAGTTGTTGCCGGCTTTCTGCTGCGCCAACAACAGGGCGGCACGAAACAGGAGTTCGAAATCCAGTTCACCTGGCGCACAATTGATTAAACGATGAGGAGACAATCCCTCTTTTAACGCCAAATCCCCGATGATATAGGACTCATCATTGTGTTCAATTTTCAAGCCTTCTAACAGACTGTTGCTTACACCGTTCAATTGAGCTCTTGTAGACTCAAAGACACTCGGAAAAACTGATATATCCATCATGACATCTCCTCTGTATTCGGACTGAGAATCTTTATAGAATGATTTTGTTTAGAATTTTGCAGTGTTAGTATAAGAATTTTTTAACAAAAAGCTACTAGATTTACGCAAAAACCGGATATTTAATACAACGATTTTGGTTATAGATTGCTACATTGCGAGAAAAATGTCCCCTGCACAGACAAAACGATTGTCAGACCTTATTTTTTACAAATCGGCCGTATCATCGTAAATTCAGGTCAATCTAAAAGTAGAACACGTTTTTTATATGAACAGTACGCAACACGCCATTGAACTGGAAAACAAATATGGAGCACATAATTACCATCCCCTCCCGGTAGTGCTGGAACGCGGAGAAGGGGTTTTTGTCTGGGATCCGGAGGGAAACCGGTATTATGACTTCCTGTCTGCGTATTCTGCTGTCAACCAGGGCCACTGCCATCCCAAAATTATTTCTACCCTGAAAGAGCAGGCTGAAAAACTTACGCTCGTTTCCCGGGCTTTTTACAGCAACATGCTGGGACAGTACGAGGAGTACATGCACGACTATTTCGGATATGACAAGCTTCTGCCGATGAATACCGGGGCAGAAGCGGTGGAAACCTCAATCAAGCTGTGCCGTAAATGGGCCTATGAACGAAAGGGGATTGAACCTGACCGTGCCAAAATTTTGGTCGCCGACGGGAACTTCCACGGAAGAACCACCAGCATTATCTCCTTTTCCAATGACCCGCTGGCGCGTGCCAATTTTGGTCCTTATACCCCGGGATTTGAATCGATTCCATATGACGACCTGGATGCACTTGAACGCGCGTTGCAAAATCCCAATGTGGCCGGTTACCTGGTAGAACCGATTCAGGGAGAAGCCGGGGTCGTGGTTCCTTCGGAAGGATACCTCAAAAAAAGTTACCAGCTCTGTAAAAAGAACAACGCCCTGTATATCGCTGATGAAATACAAACCGGTATTGCCAGGACCGGTCAGCTGCTCTGTGTAGACCATGAGGGAGTTCGACCTGATATCGTTATTTTGGGAAAAGCCCTCTCCGGAGGGGCGTATCCCGTATCGGCAGCCCTGGCCGACGACGAGGTGATGGAGTGTATTCGTCCCGGTGAACACGGATCCACTTACGGTGGAAATCCATTGGCGTGCGCCGTTGCGATGGCTGCGCTTGATGTAGTAAAGGAAGAAAACCTGGCAGAAAACGCAACCAGGCTCGGGTCCATCTTTCGTGATGAAATGGAACAACTGATCGGTGAATCGAACCTGGTCAGCAGTGTTCGGGGCAAAGGGCTGCTAAACGCGATGGTCATCAACGACACCCCGGAAAGCAACACAGCCTGGAATATCTGCCTGAAGCTGAAGGAAAACGGTCTTTTGGCCAAGCCGACCCACGGCAACATCATCCGGTTTGCCCCCCCTCTTATAATGACCGAGGAGCAGCTTATGGACTGCATCCGAATTATTAAAAAAACGGTCCTCGACTACGAGCACGCGGCCGTGTCCCAGTAACAATCTGGAAGATCGATTGGGGTGGGTTCGCATTTAAGTTCGGTGCATGTAATCCCCCTCGTGTACCGTTCTGCATACGCATTCACCAGGAAACCAGTTTAACACTGGCCTGCCCCATTCAACAAAAGGGCCTTTTAAAGACTATTCAAATCGTTATGAGCTTGTTGAAGAATTTCCAAATTATGATTTGAGCTTTTAATCAGGGGACTCTCAAAAAGTTAAATTCGCCCTTTTCCCCTTCTCAATCATCGTTCCTGGTTCATTTTTTGTACGGCTAAAAAATGAACTAAAAAAGCCGCTGGGGATGGGTAGATGTTCCCTTTCCCGGGTCGGTTCGGGCCGGTTGTTTTCAAACGCCGGCCGCTTCTCAATTGGTGCGTGCCGCCATTCCCCAGACCCCGAGGGATACTTGCCACCATATTGCCAACCCCAATGCCTAATAGCCGATAACAAATAACCAAACTGCACCTGCGCTTGTCGCTGGCGGCTACAAAAAATCCAGCCTGAATATTCTTCTTATTCGAAATGTACCTTACATAAAAAAAGCGGCTCTCCACCTGTAGCAGAGAGCCGCTTGATTAGTGGCGGGGGCAGGATTCGAACCTGCGACCTTCGGGTTATGAGCCCGATGAGCTACCAGCTGCTCTACCCCGCGATAGAGTTGACAAATGTAAGCTTTACTTGAGCCAATGTCAATATAAAAACGCGTATTCCTTTCCATTTTGTATAAAGCAGCGTTCAACGATTTTTCACTATTTTAAGTTGTGTTAATTCAGCTTAATCAAATGAGAGTTATATGTCATCAGATACACCGGTTACGCCTGAACAAGTTCGTCATATCCTGGGAAAGCACATCCTGGCAGATGGTTACGAAATAGTACTCGACCTTGATCAAAGCCAGGGACTATATCTTATCGACGCAACTACAGGAGAAGCCTATCTCGATTTCTTCAGCTTTTTTGCCTCCAATCCACTGGGAATGAATCATCCCCGCCTCGCAAATGATCAGTTCATTCAAAAGCTGGGAAAAGTAGCTGTAAACAAACCCTCAAACTCGGACATTTATACCGAGGCGATGGCGGAGTTTGTCAACCATTTCGATCGAATTGGTATCCCAGACTACCTGCCCCACACCTTTTTTATCTCGGGTGGAGCGCTGGCGGTCGAGAACGCGCTAAAGGTGGCATTCGACTGGAAAGTCCGTAAAAATTTTGCCAGGGGATACACGACGGAGAAAGGGCACAAAGTTCTCCATCTCGAGCAAGCGTTCCATGGGCGGACGGGATATACCATGTCGTTGACCAATACCGATCCCACCAAAACCAGGTATTTCCCCAAGTTCGACTGGCCCCGCATAGTTGCACCGGCAATGACATACCCCTCCACTGAGGAGCGGATATCCCGGGTAATGGACCTGGAGCAGCAGGCTATTGAACAGGCTCAACGGTATTTCGAAAAATATCCCGACGAGATTGCCGCTATTATCCTTGAACCGATACAGGGGGAAGGTGGAGACAATCACTTCAGGCCGGAATTCCACCGGGCGCTGCGCCGGCTGGCTGATGAGCAGGAAGCCCTGCTTATCTATGACGAGGTGCAGACGGGCGTGGGCATGACCGGCAAATTTTGGGCCCATGAGCATTTTGTGAAGCCCGATATCCTGGCATTTGGCAAAAAAGCCCAGGTGTGCGGCATTCTGGCCAGCCGCCGCGTGGATGAGGTGGAGGAAAATGTATTTAACGTCTCCTCCCGTATTAATTCGACCTGGGGAGGAAATCTAGTGGACATGGTTCGATTCGGGCGTATTCTCCAGGTTATTGAAGAAGAGAACCTGGTGGAACATGCGGCTGAACGTGGTCGCTACCTGCAACAAAAAATTGACGAGCTGGCCGAACGGTATGAACAAGTGACCAATCCACGGGGCAGGGGATTATTTTGCGCTATCGACTTTCCAAACACTGAATTCCGGGACCAGGTTACTTCCCAGTGTTTTAAAAACAAGCTTATGATCCTGGGTTGCGGGACGCGAACCGTGCGATTCCGTCCGCCGCTCACCGTGCAAACCGAGCATATTGATGAGGCGATCAGCATTATAGCAAAATCGCTCGAGGAGGTTATGGCCACCAGTTCCGCAAAGGCTGGTAATCGTTTCTGAGTTGCATTGAAAATCCCTGTTCTCACACCATCTGGTGAGATTCAGGCTGAATTACAATTTCATTTAGTACCGATGGGTCCGGCTGATTCGCCGCGTAATATACCGATTTCGCCACTTCTTCAGGATCAAGCATTTTCTCTTTTTGCACCCTCATATCGACGTTGGAACTGTCCCACAGGGGGGTGGCCACCCCTCCCAGGTACATCAGCGTGAAATTGATGCCGCTGCGGCGATGCTCTTCGACGAGAGATTTTGTAAACCCGGTTACGGCAAATTTGGTAGCGGCATAAACAGACGCATTTTTCATTACATATTTTCCCATCGTGCCGGGAAACATTATCACCTGTCCCCTCTTTTCGGTAGCCATGTGACGTACCACGGTCTGGGTCACCAAAAAGGTTCCGTACACGTTGGTTTCAATAAGATCTTTTGCATCGTCCGGTTTGATATCCAGGAGGGGCTGAATAATGGCCGAACCGAAGGCGTTGACAAGCACATCGATCCCTCCCAGATCGCCCGTAATTTCGCGGACCATGGTGGAAACGGATGCCAGCTCGGTGACTTCAACGCCGATCACATATGCCTCACCTCCGCTGTCATTGATCTGTTTTGCGGTCGACTCAGCCTTTTGCGTATTTCGGGCGGCCAGTACGACTTTTGCCCCGGCACGGCCAAAAACGCGGGCGCATGCACTGCCGATTCCGCCGGATCCCCCGACAACAAGTATGACTTTTCCTTTCATAAAACCTGGATTGTGATCTTTGTTATGCTATCCACTTCCCCATTTGGCAAAGCAATATGAGAATTATTCATTCCTGAATTCGTTTTAGAGAAATCAGTTCATCGCCCCGGGAATAACGCCCTGGTATATTTCACTTATTTCCTCGGCAGAAATATCGATGGCATCGTCGATAACCAGGTTTTCACCGGTTACCGATCCCAGCAGAAACAACGGTATTCCGGCATCAGAAAAGTGGGCCTTGAACGCCTCCAGGTTCTCTTCCGATACTGTTACCACAATCCCCGACTGGGCTTCGGAAAAGAGCTGCTCAACCAGCGAGCCCCGCAGTTCTTTTAGGCTGAGGGAGGCTCCCTTTCCTGAAAATTCAACCATTTCGGCAAGCGCCACGGCCAGTCCGCCGTCAGAGACGTCGTGGGCGGCCGTCACCAGCTGTTTTTTGATGGCAGCCAGCACGCTCTCCTGCAGCGAAGCCTCAAATTCAAGGTCGATATCCGGAGCGTTCCCGGTCGTCATCTCGTGAATAATCCGCAGGTACTCGGAGCCCCCGAGATCTTTGCGATCGGCCCCGAGATAAAACACCAGGTCGCCCTCGGATTTAAACCCCGGGGTCATAGTGTGTCGCTCAAGATCTTCCACCAGCCCCAGCATCCCTATGACGGGCGTCGGGTAGATCGCCGCCTCCGGATTTTCGTTATAGAAACTGACATTCCCACCGGTAACAGGCGTATTAAAGGTGCGGCAGGCCTCACTCATGCCCGCCAGCGCCTCCCTGAAGGTGTAATAAACTTCCGGCTTGTACGGATTTCCGAAATTCAGGCAGTTGGTAATGGCCAGCGGTTTGGCGCCGCTGCAGACTACATTGCGTGCTGCCTCGGCCACTGCAATCTTGCCCCCGCGCCGTGGATTCAGGTACACGTAGCGGCCGTTGCAATCCGTCTTTACGGCCAGACCCTTGTTGGTGCCCTTGACGCGGACCACACCCGAATCGGAGGAACCCGGCCCGTTTACCGTGTTGGTGCGGACCATCGTGTCATACTGCTCGTATACCCACTTTTTAGAGGCTATATTGGAGGAGCCGAGCAGTTTTTCCAGCGTTTGAATATGGTTATCCGGATGCTTGAGCGTGCCGGTATCGAACTTCTGTACTTCATCGAGGTAATCCGGTCGACGGGATTCCCGCACATACTGCGGGGCTCCACCGCCGAGTACCAGGCTGTCGGCCGGGATATCGGCTTTTACCTCCCCGTCTTTGTAGTAGGTCACATTTCCGTTTTCCACCACTTCCCCGATAATTACCGCGTTCAGATCCCACTTTTCGTATACATCAATGACCTCCTGTTCGCGACCTTTCTCAGCTACAATAAGCATGCGCTCCTGGCTTTCGGAAAGAAGCAGTTCGTATGCGGTCATTCCCTTCTCGCGCTGGGGGACCTTGTCCAGGTCGATCTTCATACCGCATTTTCCCTTGGCACTCATCTCGGATGACGAGCAGCTTATTCCCGCCGCTCCCATATCCTGGATGCCGACAATGCCCCCGTTCCTGATCACCTCCAGCGTGGCCTCCAGCAGCAGCTTCTCGGTAAAGGGATCACCTACCTGCACGCTCGGACGCTTGTCCTCGCTCTCCTCGCTTATCTCTTCAGAGGCAAAAGTGGCCCCGTGAATGCCGTCGCGCCCGGTGCTGGACCCCACAATAATAACCGGGTTCCCCGCGCCGCTGGCAATAGCAGAGGCCGTCCGGCCCTCTTTCACGATACCCACGCTCATGGCGTTGACCAGGGGATTCCCCTCGTATTTTTCGTCAAAATATATTTCCCCGCCTACGTTCGGAACGCCAAACGAGTTGCCGTAGTCAGCAATGCCCCGAACCACACCATCGAGTAAAAAGCGGACTCTCGGGTTAGACATCTCCCCGAAACGGAGTGAATTCAGGCTGGCTATCGGGCGGGCTCCCATCGTAAAAATATCGCGGTGAATACCCCCCACGCCGGTCGCGGCTCCCTGGTACGGCTCAATCGCCGAGGGATGGTTGTGGCTCTCAATCTTGAACGCACACGCCAGTCCATCGCCGATATCGACCAGGCCCGCATTTTCTTCGCCGGCTCCGACAAGCAGCTGCGGTCCCTCGTTCGGCAGCTTTTTTATTTCCAGGATGGAGTTTTTGTAGGAGCAGTGCTCGCTCCACATAACGGAATATACGCCCAGTTCCGTAAAGGTCGGCTTCCGGCCCAGAAACTCCTGTATTTTTTCGTATTCCTCTTCATTAAGGCCGTGGTCAATAGCGAGTTCCAGGGTTACTTCCGGTTCAGTTATGGTGTTTTCTGACATCAGGTACGTGTATTAGAAAATTGGAAATTCGAAGTTATTTGTCGGTTCATGAACGGTGCCATCGGGTATATTAACCTGGCGAATGAAACCAGGGCTACAAGTTCAGCAGCTTTTTCAATTCCTCAAAATCATCGAATACAAAATGGGCATCGCGGTGCCGCTCATTTTTGGTATCCTCTTTTTCAGTGTACCAGGCCACATTCCATCCAAACGCCGTGCCTCCGATTACATCAGAGGTATAGGAGTCGCCAATGTACAAAATTTCTTCCGGCTTGTGCCTGGTCAGCGATGTAGCGTGTTCAAATATTTCAGGCTGCGGTTTCAGGTAACCGGTTTCCTCCGAAATCACCAGGTGTCGGGCCGTATCCGCCAGTCCAAACTGTTCGATTTTCTTTTTTTGAGTTTCCGCAAAACCGTTGGTCAGGATACCCACGTCAAACTGCGTGCTAATATGCTTAAACACCGCTTCCGCCCCTCCTGTCCAACTCCAGTGGTTTCGATAGGCTTTCATATAGTAATCACCAACTTCCTCACAGGCAGACTCATCGAGCCTGAGACTCCGCAGCGTTTTTTCAAAACGCAGCCGCTGTAATGTCTTTCGTTCTATCTCGCCCTTGCCATATTCCCGCCACAGGGCGGTGTTGATGCGATGGTAGGTTTCGATGAGTGTATCGGGCGTGGTAATGCTAAAAAAATCGAACTGGTGATATAGATCGTTCAATGCCGCTTTTTCTGCTCCCCGGTGATCTAACAGGGTATCGTCCAGGTCAAAGTAGATGAATTTCGGATCCAAAATAGCGTACGTATTAGATTCTCATTTCCAGTTGGCTAAAATACGTAACTAATGCATTATCATAAAAAATAAATTCCGGGTGATCCTTGCATCAATCTGCTGTTCATTTCGTATATTGTGCTCGAAATTCCAACTGTTAAAAATTTTGAGAGTATCATGAATATTAAAACGTGGATCGGTATTGGCGCTCTCGCCGCCCTGGTATTGTATGGAATCAATATCAACAACAGCCTGGTAGCCCAGGAAGAATCGGTTGACCAGGCCTGGGCCCAGGTTGAAAACCAGTACCAGCGGCGATCGGATCTTATCCCCAACCTGGTGAACACCGTGAAAGGCGCGGCAGACTTTGAACAGGAAACCCTTACCCAGGTAATTGAGGCCCGAAGCAAGGCCACTTCCGTACAGGTAAGTGCAGAAGATCTCAACGACCCCCAAAAAGTGCAGCAGTTCCAGCAGGCCCAGGCACAACTCTCGGGAGCCCTTTCCCGGCTGCTGGTAACTGTCGAAAAGTATCCCGAACTTAAGGCCAATCAAAATTTTCGGGACCTGCAGGTTCAGCTGGAAGGTACAGAAAACCGGATAGCCACCGAACGCAAACGCTACAATGACGCCGTAAGCAGCTACAACACGGCCATCCGGCGCTTCCCGGGCAATATTTTTGCCGGACTTTTGGGATTTGACAACAAAGCATATTTTGAAGCCGACGAGGGAGCCGAGCAGGCACCGGAAGTTAATTTTTAAAATTGCATCTGTTTGGTCATCTCAACCGCCATATGAATTTTACACCTCAAACCACAACTCATGTCTTCTGATCTGTATCTTTCTGACGAACAGGAACAGCATATTATTGAGGCTATAGCGGAAGCCGAGAATCGGACCTCCGGGGAAATTCGGGTTCATATTGAACCCAACTGTGACGGTGATCCGCTGGAGCGGGCGGCCGGGGTTTTCCATGAACTCGGAATGGATGAAACACAGCGTCAAAACGGGGTGCTCATCTATATCGCTGCCGAAGACCACAAGGTGGCAGTATATGCCGGGCGGGGCATCCACAAGCAGGTGGAAGAGGGTTTTTGGGAAGGAGTCCTCAAGCTGTTGGTGGAATATTTTAAAAATGATGACTTTGAACACGGCATCGCTGAGGCTGTAACCAAAGTAGGGACCAAGCTTGCTGATCTCTACCCCGGTACGAAGGGAGATCTCAACGAGCTTTCAGACGAGATCAGCTATCACGAAAACCCAGATGAATAAAATAAAAACAACTAACACAAAACCAGGGATTTACTCCAGTATGATACACAGCATCACCACATCGAAATTTGCTTTAACACTTTGTCTCATTTTCACTGCTTGTTCATTTTCTTTAAATGCGCAAAATAGTAATGCCGACCGGCATCTTTACCAACTAAAAGTATACCACCTGGAAGATTCGGAACAGGAGCAGCAGATAGATGACTATCTGTCCAACGCGTATATCCCCGCACTGCATCGAATGGGGCACCAGCCGGTGGGCGTATTTAAGCCGATTGGACAAGATACCCTTTCCGACAAACGCATTTATGTACTGACAGCATTCGATTCATTCTCTCAGTTTGAATCTCTTGACAACAGGCTTGCAAACGATGACCAATACAAGCAGGCGGGAGCATCCTATATCCAGGCTGCTCATGACTCCCCGCCCTTTACAGAAATTGAGACCGTTTTGTTGCGTGCTTTTTCCCATGCTCCAACCATAGCAAAACCGGAGCTGAACACCCCAAAATCGGAGCGGGTCTACGAGTTGCGCAGTTACGAAAGTGCCACCGAAGCTCTGAACATCAACAAAGTTGAAATGTTTAATGAAGGTGGCGAAATACAGCTGTTTGAGGATCTCGATTTTAATGCCATTTTTTACGGAAATGTGCTGGCCGGCAGCAATATGCCCAACCTGATGTATATGACCTCTTTTAATAACATGCATTCCAGAGATGCCCATTGGGAATCCTTCAGGAATTCTCCCGTCTGGGATCGCATGTCTTCGCTGGAGAAATACCAGAATAATGTATCACATGCAGACATCTATCTTTTAAGGGCAACCGAGTATTCTGACCTTTAATCCCTGTACTGGCAGAGGACTTTTTCAGGACGCAGTATGTTGTCCGGGATTCAGGCCTGAACGAATGGTAACGGCCGATTTTTACTCGTAAATATGAATTTCGATTTTCAAAAATGCCGATATTCGGTAAGCCAACAGCCCTATGAAGTTCTCTGAAATTAACTTTTTGCACGTTATAATCTTCAGTTTATGATGACGCAATCAAGAACAATCGGTTTGTCAATCCTGCTGTTCTGCCTGACGGCCGGTCCGCTATTCGGTCAGGACTTTCCTTTTCCCTCTGAACCGCAGGGACATGTCAACGACTTTGCCGGCATGCTCTCTCAAGCTGAAGTACAACGACTGGAAACCAAGCTGCAAACCTACCGCGATACCACCACCAACGTTATCGCCATAGCAACACTCCCCGACCTGCAGGGGATCTCTGTTGAAGAGGTCTCAACCCAGCTCTTTAATGAATGGCAAATGTGGCATGAAGATCGTTACAATGGAGTGCTGATTGTCATTGCACCCAACGATCGCAGGATGCGCATTGAGGTCGGTTATGGTCTTGAAGGAGCGATTCCCGATGTTATGGCCGGCCGTATTATTCGAGAAATTCTCACTCCAAACTTTCGCAATGGTGACTACTACGGGGGGCTCGACCGCGCCACTTCGGCCATGATCGGGCTGGCTTCTGGTGAATATGAAGGGGAACTGAGCAGCTCCTCCCCGGATGGCGGTATCCTCAACAGTGATCTCGTTGTTTTCCTGCTTTTCCTTGCATTTGTACTGTACGTAACGTCACGCAGGGGCGGCGGCGGAGACAAAGGCCGCAGAAGACGGCGTCACTCCCTCAGTTCCGGTGGTATCATCTGGATGGGAGGCGGTTTCGGCTCCGGTGGAGGCGGAAGCTTTGGCGGAGGAGGCGGATTTGGCGGATTCAGCGGCGGAGGTGGGTTTGGCTCTGGTGGCGGAGGCGCCAGCGGAGGCTGGTAATACTTGCCGCTGGTTGAAATTTGAGACCTATTCAGTGCAAATAGCGGGCCCACACAATCAGGGATTTTTCTGATAGTAGCGCAATCCTGTTTAATACAGATCCAGCTCGAGTAGAGGAAAAAGAGGCCTGGTAAAAGACGATAGCCCATTATTAACTCGTCGAAAGCAGGCTTACACGCCCAATGTATCTTTCCGGGCTGGAGTTGAAGGGGTCTGGGTTTTATACTCATCCAGCGTAAATTCGTCTACTTGTACCACATCTACCCGCGCTTCTTCAGCCCGGCGGACCAGATCAGCCTCCTCTTTGTCGATGATTCCCTTCTCCAGGGCTTCATCTATCACAAAACGGGCCTGCGTCTTCGGGATCTCTTTCTTTTTGGCAGCCTGGTGGAGTTTTTTGTAAACCGGTTCCGCTTGCGTAATTAAATTCAGTGCCTGGTCGTATCGGGCAAGGGTTTCCGACTCATCCTGTGGGATATACATTCCCGCAGTCAAGCGGTCGCGCTGTTCACCTGGCTTCTGCATCGCCTGGGCAAGCTTGTGCCCGAGATTGTCGGACGGTTTTGTGCCGATGCGATTCATGCGGGACCAAAGAGCAACAGGTCCTCTGAAAAGCCAGCTCAGTCCCGGTACCCTGATCTCGCGATATATTTCATCAAACGCTTCCTGGATACGCATAAAGGCGTAATCCATCGACCACTCAAAAAAGATACGATCCTCTTCGCGCCTGCCTTCGGCTTCAAACCTTCGCAATGTTGCCGTTGCCAGGTACATCCAGCTCAATATATCGGCAAACCGACCGCTTATCTTCTCTTTAATTTTGAGCCGGCCTCCGTAAGAACCAAGTGCGATATCGGCAAGAAAAGCAAACGAGGCCGAACTCCACGCCAGCCGCTTGTAATACGTTGCCGCCGGACCATCAACCGGGGAAGAAACAAAGGCGCCCCGCGTCAAACTCAGCACAACCGAACGAGCCCCATTACGCACTACATGCCCGATATGCTTCCAGAAAACATTGTCAAAAGCCTGTGCATCTTTGCGGGTCAGGGCATCGATCTCATCATATGCAAACGGGTGGCAGCGTATGGCACCCTGGCCAAAAATCATCAGGCTGCGCGTCAAAATATTGGCCCCTTCTACCGTAATCGCGATTGGTGTCGCGGTATAGGTGGAGGAAAAAATATTCCGTGGACCCCGTGAAATTCCGGCGCCCCCCTGGATGTCCATTGCATCATTGACGACCTGGCGCCCCAGTTCGGTGAAGTTATATTTCGCTATTGCCGTAATTACCGAGGGTTTTTCACCGATATCCAGTCCTCCACAGGTATAACGACGGGCTCCCTCCAACAGGTAGTTGAACCCGCCAATACGGGCCATCGGCTCCTCAATTCCTTCAAATTTGCCGATATTGATACCGAACTGGTGACGTATGGCCGCATAAGCTCCGATAGCCCGGGTGGCCACCTTGGCGCCTCCCGCACTCTGCGCCGGCAATGAAATACCGCGGCCCACACCGAGCGATTCCATCAGCATGCGCCAGCCGTTCCCGGCCTGTTCCCGGCCGCCGATAATATAGTCGACGGGAATTTCAACATCCTCCCCGTCAACGGGACAATTATAAAACGGCACTCCCATCGGATCGTGACGCCGCCCCAGCCTCACGCCCTCCGTATCGCTGGGAATCAGTGCACAGGTGATGCCCAGGTCCTCTCCCTTGCCCAGCAGGTTTTCAGGATCCCTGAGCTTGAACGCCAACCCGATAACCGTCGATATGGCCGCCAGGGTAATATACCGTTTCCGGAAATTGAGGCGTATTTTAAGTTCACCGTCCTCATCCCTGAATACTTCGCCACCGGAGGTCATCGCGCCGGCATCAGAACCTGCAGTAGGCTCCGTCAATGCGAAGCAGGGGATCTCATCCCCGGTTGCAAGCCGGGGCAGGTAGTGTTCCTTTTGCTCGCTGGTCCCATAGTGCATCAACAGCTCTGCGGGTCCCAGCGAATTGGGGACCATCACGGTGATGGAGAGTGGGCCACACCTTGAGGCCAGCTTTGATATAATTGCGCTGTGGGCGGTCGCAGAAAATTCATGTCCCCCATATTCTTTCGGGATAATGAGTCCAAAGAAACGATGCTCTTTCATAAATGTCCATACCTCATCCGTAAAGCCCTTGCGCACTGACACGTCCCAGTCGTCCACCATCCCGCACAGCTCTTCCACCGGTCCCTCGAGAAACGCCTGCTCCTCTTCGCTTAATTCAGGGTAATCCTCGTTGGCCAGTTTGGACAAGTCGGGCTTGCCGGAAAACAGCTCCCCGTCAATCCATACATTACCGGCTTCAATAGCTGTCCGCTCGGTTTCTGAAATCGTCGGTAAAAAGTTCATTGCATCCAGCAACTTCATAATCGGTGAAGTTACCAGTGCCCGGCGCAGCGGCCTGATGTTAAAAATCAGGCAGAGAACTACATAAACACTCAGTAGCCATACAGGAGCTCCGGCACCGTAGAGTGCCACCAGACCGGAAATAGCCCAGATCCAGAGGGGAGCCCCTATATAGGCGTATAGGATGGCCACTATTAAGCTGACTATTAGTGCCCAAATCGGAAAATGTGAAAAAACGCCAAAAAACTGTTCCATAATATCATCCTCGTAATAGATTCAGTAACAGGCCATTACTATAACCCGTTACTTTTGTACCACCGTTCGCACGTGAAAACCCTCGATAATATGTTGAATCGCCTGCTCAATAAATTTCGTCCGGTCAATTCGGGTATCCAGCCTTTTTGTCAGCACCACCGACATGACCCCGTGAAGCTGAGCCCAGAAGGTGTAAGAGGCGGTACGCGGGTCGGGCTCCACCATAACACCCTTTTCTACCCCTTCTTCTATCGTTTTTGTCAGGATCTCGTATCCCTTCCGCGCCTTCCTGAACTTTTCCTTGGGATAGCGGGTCATCTCGTCGGAACTTACAACATAAATAATCTGGTACTCACGCGAGTGGCTCAGGGCAAAATCGACGTACGCCCACGCCAGCGCACCCAGGCGTTCAATGGGATCTTCCTTTCCGGAAGCAGCTTTGGCCAGCTCTGCATTCAGCTTTTGTATCGATTCATCAATGAGCGTGTGAACCAGGTGATCCTTGCCTTCGAAATGGAGGTATATGCTCGTGGCGCTAACCCCGATCTCCCGGGCGACCCTTCGCAGGGAAAAATTCCGATACCCATCCTCCAGCAACAGGCTTCGGCTGGTATCAACAATCTTTTGTCGTAATGATATCTTGGTTTCTTCAGCCATTATTATACTTAACACTGTTAACTCACTACTTATTAAGCAAATAAATGATGAAAAGCAATAGCAAGCCAGCTTGAATTCGAAGATCGGGCATTTTCTGCCCTGTCAATCTCTCTCTAAAAGAAAAGAGGAATTCAGGAATATTGAACCTTTTCTTTAGAACAAGCTTATTTTTTTACCGATAACCCCATTATTACTTTAAAAGGACAAGTGGGATACTGCTCGCTTGGAGCAGAACACATCACCGGGTGCAAAAAGCAACATATTTCTGAACAGCTAGCCCGTTGATTGAAAAATTCTAATCCCCATAAATTTGTGCCAAACCGTTGAAAATGGTAATCTATAACCCATCATGAGAGTATTTATCGGTAAATAGATAAAAATCAGGTTAATATGAATAATTTACAGGCATTTTTGGTTATATCCCTGGGAATTCTGTTCATACATACGGCATCGCTACAGGCTCAGAACCAGGACAAAAAAACCTGGATTACCACCTATTTTGGCCACCATGAGTACCATGGGGATATAGGAAATGAAATGGGTGCGTTTAATCTCGGCGACGACTGGGCGGGGGGAATTGGTGTGAGCCGATACCTGAGTCCTAACTGGGATATTGAAGCATCCGCGATTTATGGAAAACTGGATTATTCACCCGAAAGCGGCCCCTACCTCGATCAGGGATTTTCAAATGAATTTATAAACCTGAATGCTCTTGTTAAATTCAAGCCGCTGGATTCATTTAGCCCGGTTCAGCCGTTTGTTGCCACTGGACTGGGGATAACCCCGTTCTTTAACGGGGAAAAATATTTCCCGGGATTAACACAGGAAATTCAAAATTTTGCCGCCTTCAGCATACCCCTTCAGGGGGGGATGGATATACGGGTTACCGACAATATACACGTGACCTTAAACGCCACCTACAACAGAACCTATTCTGACGGTATTGACAAGATCGGAAGCCAGTTTGATACGGATGGCCGAAACCACGATGACTTCGTGGTATTTTCAGCTGGGTTAAAATTTGCCGCCAGCCGGTCTACCGACAGAGACCGCGACGGGGTTCCCAACGAACGCGATGCCTGTCCCAATGTGTACGGCAACTCCTTTTTTGGTTGTCCCGACCAGGATGAGGACGGGGTCAGCGACCGCAACGATGACTGTCCCACGATTCCCGGCAGCAGAAACCTGAACGGCTGCCCGGATGCCGACAAAGACGGAATTTCCGACATACAGGATGCCTGCCCGAAGGAATGGGGTCGTCCGCAAAATAACGGCTGCCCGGATAGTGACGACGACGGGGTCATCGACAAGGAGGATGCATGCCCGCAACAACCGGGCGATCCGGCCAATGAGGGGTGCCCCGCCGACACCGACGGGGATGGCATTACAGACGAGAAGGATCAGTGCCCCAACACACCGGGACCCGAGTCCAACAACGGGTGCCCTGTGGAGGAGGAAAAACCCGCCGAGGACAGCGACCAGTGGGAAACGGAGCTGCAGACTATCGCCAACAACCTCCAGTTTGATTCCAACAGCTCAACGCTGGCCCAATCTTCGTATGACGATCTGATCCGCCTGGCTGAAATGATGCTGGAAGACTCCGCTCTGCGCCTGATCATACGGGGCCATACCGACAATGTGGGAGATGACAACCAGAACCTGAAGCTTTCGGTAGACCGCGCAAATGCCGTGAAAGACTACCTGGTTTCACAGGGAGTGGAATCAAGCCGGATTTTCGCTTTTGGTTATGGGGAGACCAGGCCTGTCGCCTCCAACGAAACCGAAGAGGGGCGAAGACAGAACCGCCGCGTGGAGCTGGAACTCTACCGCAAGTAAAAATGCAGCAACTTTGGGTCCGGTGCCTGTAGTTTTGAGACACAGCCCCGGGTGAGCTCCACACGGCCTTTGGCATCCCAAAAGATGTTGAATACAACCCGACACGTTACTACCGGATGGGAGACCGGGGGAGCCTGAATTTCATATATTTGATCGTTTTACCGTTTTCCAGGTGTTTCTTTTCATAATAGGTTTGGGTGGTCAACAGGGGATCATCCGCCCGCTCCTGGTATACATCCTCAACCAGGTCCACGAGGCGACACTCCTGCCGAATTACGTTCTTTGAAAAGTCCCAAAGCGCATCGCTGTCGGTTTTGAAATGAATAAGGCCATCCTCCTTCAACACTTTCTGATAAATCGCCAAAAATTTTGGTGCCGTCAACCGCTTGTTTCGGTCGCTCCATTTCGGATAGGGATCGGGAAAAGTGATCCATATCTCCTCCACTTCGCCAGGCGCAAAATATTCATCCAGGTGATCGATGTAGATCCTCAGAAAGCGAACATTCGAAAGCTCCCGTTCCAGTGCCCGTTTGGCCCCTTTCCAGATGCGTGCGCCCTTTATATCTATCCCGATATAATTTTTGCCGGGATTTCTCCGTGCCAGTTCCAGCGTGTACTCCCCTTTGCCGCAAGCCAGCTCCAGGGTGATGGGATGATCATTTTCAAAGATATCCTCACTCCACCGTCCCTTGGGTTTTTTCTTGTCTGCTTCCTGGAAGTCGGTCAGCTCCATGACATGTTCAAATTCAGCAATTTCAGCAAATCGTTCCAGCTTGTTTTTACCCATACAACAATAAAAATATTAGGTTTTCAGGTCTGTTCTTAGCGCGGCGCCCTGTGTGTGCGTCTGCTTTTGCGAAATATGGCAGGAGGGACGGCTCTGTGAAGCAAGGTAGCAGCCCGACAAATTTGACTGGATCTTTGTGCTTCACAACATTCCGCGAAAGTAGTTCCTGTATAGAAATGCGAAGCGTGGTACAACCGACATGTTCGCCAGCTGAGCACATTTTTAACGTCAGGGATTTAATCGCTTAATACGCCATTTCCCCTGTTCGGAACTCACCGGTCTGCTGTAGACAATCCGGTCGTGAAGCCGGCCGGCCCGCCCCTGCCAAAATTCGATGGTTCGGGGCCGCAGATTATATCCGCCCCAAAACGGGGGACACGGAACCTCCTGTCCCTCAAAACGCTGATTCAGCTCGTCAAATTTGGCTTTGAGCTCATCCCTGTTTTTAATCTCCGAGCTCTGCTCCGACGCCCACGCCCCGATTTGGCTGTCGCGCGGCCGCGACTGGAAGTAGCCGGCTGATTGTTCGCGAGGTAATTTTCTCACACGACCCTCGATGCGTACCTGTCGTTCAAGGGCCGGCCAGTAAAAACAAAGCGCGGCATACGGATTTTCAGCCAGTTCCCTTCCTTTTCGGCTGTTGTAATTGGTGTAAAAGTGGAAGCCCTCCTCATCAAATCCCTTAAGGAGTACGATTCGTGAGGAGGGTTTCCCGTCGGCCGATGCCGTGGCCAGGGTCATGGCGTTGGCATCGGCCATGTCGGAATTCAGGGCCTCTTCAAACCAGATCGTAAACTGGTCGATCGGATCCTCGCGGACCGTCTCCTCAGAGATGCCATCTCGTTCATACTCCCGGCGAAGCCCCTTTACCTTCTCCGTATCGGTTCTATGGTCTTTCATAGCTGTTTCCTATCCGAAATATGCCGGTTCATTCCCCTTTTTCCACTTGATATTACAACCCATACTGGGGACCTGTTCCTCCACGATGGATCCATCTTCCAATACCATGTCAACCGCTTCTCGCAGATCTTTACCTGTTACCGGCTTGTCGTTGCCCGGGCGGCTGTCATCAAACTGTCCGCGATATACCAGCTCGCGTTCCTCATCAAACAGGAAAAAATCCGGCGTACAGGCCGCCTTGTAGGCGTGGGCTACCTCTTGCGTCTCATCAAAAAGATAAGGAAAGGGATATCCAAACCGTTCGGCGTCTTCCGCCATCTTTTCAGGACTGTCATCGGGGTAGTTCTCCACTTCGTTCGAGCTGATTGCTACAATTCCGAGATCTTCCTCGTCATAGTCATTGGCAAACTCGACCAGGGCTTCCTTGATATTTTTTACATACGGGCAGTGATTGCACATAAAAATAACCAGCAGTGCCCGGCTGTCGTCAAAATCTGCCAGGGAAACGGTATCACCGGTTGAAACATCAGGAAGAGAAAAATCAGGGGCCTTGGTTCCCAGCGTTAACATGGTGGATGCTGTTTCTGACATATGTATATCGATTTTTTATTTGGATTTGTTATGGGATAAACCGTACAAACTTTTACAGCCTGCAGTTCCACTAAAGCATAAAGATAGGAAGGGTAAAAGAAAAGCCCGATATCTTAGATTTATTAGTGAAGTAATTAGGCTCAGGAAGATATGAGACTACCACCCTCGATACCGGGCCGGGTTATCTATGCATTTACATAACGGAAAAATAAAGCGGATGTTTCATGTTGATTCAGGCTGATCACTCTGCCGACGTCTCTTTTGTCCACTCCACAAAAAGCTGTTCCAGCTCGTCACCTGTATCCGGGAATATCGTCAGGTGCTCGTCTGCCCTTTTCTGCTTATACACATTTTTTACGAAGGAGAGATCTTCATCGGCAGACACATTCTTCAACATCTCACCCGCTCCATCTGTTATTCCCGCTATCAAGAGCTTCCGTGGTGCCAGCGCAGCTGCAAGATCGGGCAGGTCATAGGTCTCAAGCGCACCGGGCACCGCACTGATGTGGTACGTGGGATCATAGAACTTCTGCCTCACCAGCGACCAGTATGAGTGATACGGCTCGATCAGCGCTACCCGATTCAGTGCAGGTTCAAAAGCGGCGGCATGCAGCAAAACCGGGGCCATATCGTCCCGCGCAACGCCATATACCTCCCGGGGGTTGACCTGCTGTTCGAGCAGACGAACCAGCCGTACAACGTCGCCCGCCCGTATTCCCGTAATACTCCGGCCGATAAGCACTGAATTGGTCCACACGTCATAAGAGACAGGATCAAAATCCTTTACCCGGGTTACATAATTGGCCAGATCCCCCGGCCCGGTCTCCCCCGTTCCAACCAGGTCAGGTGCCAGTACCGTAAATCCCCGCTGTACGAACCACTCCATTTCTTCCATCGGGGTCGTCCCGCCGGCTTTGCCATCGGGATGCAGATAGAGCACCACCTTTCCATTGGAGTTGTCAGGTTTCATGAGCAGGTAAGGAACCGGGTATCCCCCCTCTCCCCGGGTAAAATATTTTTCGATTTCGTAGCCATCCCGGGAAATGCGACCGGTAAAAACCGGCTCGGCGATCTTTCCCGGTACTTGATAGCCGGAAAGCTCCCTGGCAGATTCCAACACCATGGGGAGATGAGTCTCAATATTTTTTCGGGAGGCGCGCAACTCCTGTATTTTCTGGCGGGCTTCCCGCCGGTTCAGGCTGAACACGGTTTCTCCACCCAGCGAAGTGATGACCTGGCCGGTTTCCGTAACCCGCATCTCCTCTTCACCCAATATCTCGACCGCCTGATCGGTCGGATCCCCCGGATTGTCCAGGTGTTCCTGGAAAAACGCGTACATCGCCTCCCGGTTGGCCCGGGTTGAGGTGTGTCCGCCCCCATCTTCCACCATGTTAAAATGGCCCGGCGTCTCGTAGGCATCATACACTTTTGATACTTCACGAGCTGTTTCACGCGCCCCCTGGATACTGAAAAAGTCCTCGGTTGTCGTAATCATCAGGGTGGGCCGGGGGGCGCGAACCTCCAGCAGATCCGCGTGGTCGAGACCTGCGGAAATTCCGTGATAAAAATTCTGCTCGGCATCCTGGGGACCGATGGACTGCAGCAGGCGCCTGAAACTGGTAATATACGCCTCCGGTGCCGCCGCATGTATGCGCTCGTCGAACGCCGCAATGTAGGCCGTTTGCGTACCACCACCGGAGCGCCCCGTTATCCCAATCCGACCGGGATCCACCTCTTCCCGGGAAAGCAGGTAGTCCACCGCCCGGATTCCGTCCCAGATCATATACCGGGCCAGCGAGCTGCCGGAAATAAAGGCCTGGGTTCCCACGTACGAATGTTCCCTGGTTGCACTCCCCACCACAGAACCGCCGGCAGAGACGTCGTAATACTGTTTCCGCTCCCCCTGTCCCACCGGATCAATGGCCAGCACAATAAATCCCTTCTTTACCAGATTCAACATCTTGTGCTGATACGTTTCACTGCGATAGCCCTCCTCGGTATGCCCGCTGAGGTATAGTACAGCCGGAGCCTTTCCCGTCAGTTTACGGGGAATAAAAAGAGAAGAGGTTACATAAAATTCCGGTTGCGATTCATAGACAATATGCTCTACGCGATAATCGTCTTTTTCAAGTATCCGAGTTACCCTGGCGTTCAAAGGGGTTTTCGGGGAAAAGGGGCCTGTGATCTCCTCAAGAATAGCCCGAACCTGTTGCTGTCTCTCCCGCCAGTCGGCCAGCGTCTGAAGGTCGGAAATGTAGGCCGAGCGCTTATCCAGGAGATCATAGGCCTCTTCCGAGAGATGGCGATACAGGGCATTGTGTGCATCCGTAAACTGAATCCAGTTGTTGTTGGAAGATTCTCCCCGAATTACGTTCAACTCATCCTGTCCACTGGCACTGCCCATTACAATCAAACAGAATACGAGTGTTCCCCATATGCCTTTTAGAACAACTGCGAGCTTGTCACTTGCTTTATTTTGCATAACATTTTTTGTGTTTAGAACCTGTGAGAAGATGTTAATTTTAATAAAATCGATAATGTTTTGGGTCAAGATACTCCTGGAATATTTCTCAGATCGCTGTTAAAAAAAATTGTGTATGAATTTGCAATTCATACCGTTCCCTCAATCCTCGTGCAATGCATCATTTTCAATGAACCCGGTTAATTATTAATTCCCGAACAGGCCCAGCTGGGACCCTCTGCCCGGCCGAAAACTTTTAGTTGAAAGCCCGCGGTTCTCTTCATTCAGTCCAAACCGTTTGGCGTGTAGCTTAAAAAGATCGGCTATCTGCCGTGCATAGTTGCCTTGTCCCCTAAATCGCTCTCCGAAGCGTGGGTCATTCAGCTTTCCGTCGCGCATATCACGGATCCGGTTCAGAACCTTCTCCCTGCGGTCGGGGAAATACTGCTGAAGCCAATCGCAAAAAAGATCCTTGACTCCATGCGGCAACCGGAGAATCGTATACCCGGCATGCGTTGCCCCCGCTTCAGCCGCAGCTTCCAGTATATTTGCAGACTCGTGATCCGTGAGTCCCGGGATGATCGGGGCCACATTTACTCCCACCGGGATACCGGCTTCTGCCAGGGTTTTTATCGCCTGCAGGCGCCTTTTCGGTGTAGATGTTCTGGGCTCCATCTTTTGCGCCAGCTCCCGGTCCAGGGTGGTCACCGAAAGCGTAACGCGGGCTGCATCGTGTTCCGCGAGCTTTTTAAGATAATCGATATCGCGTGTCACCAGGTGATTTTTGGTAATTACGCTCACCGGGTTCAAAAATTCAGCCAGCACGTTCAGACATCCGCGGGTAATCTCCAGCTTACGCTCAGCCGGCTGATAGGGGTCGGTAACACCGCTCATTACCAGCACTTCCGGTTTCCATGTCTGGGATGAAAGTCGCTCTCTCAGCTTGCGAGGAGCTTCATATTTGACCATAATGCGTGACTCAAAATCGAGTCCGGCCGAAAAACCCAGGTACTCGTGCGTGGGGCGCGCATAGCAGTAAATACATCCATGCTCGCAGCCGCGGTAAGGGTTGACGCTTTTATTAAATGGAATGTCCGGGCTGTCATTCGTTGAAATAATTTCCTTGGTATCATCCCGGTAGAACCGGGTCTCCCGGGAGGGTTTTTGACCCGTCTCCTCATCCAGGTCGTAATCGGTATAGAACTCCTCGAACCGGTTGGCCGGGTTATCAGAAGATCCTCGTCCTTTTATGGGATTTTGATCGCTCTTCCGTTCAGACATCCTTGTTCTGCCGTTTCTGCTGTTAAGTGTACCTGTAAGATACAATCTGAATATCCTAAAAATAAAGAACCCGGCTTTTCACCGGGTTCTGGCAAAACATTATAAACGGCAGGGGTGTCAACCTACTGGCACGCTGTATCCTCGAAGTTGGAATCCCAGCACATTTTATCGCCAAGATAGTTCACATAACCGATGTCGGTTTCGGTATTCCAGAAAATTTCGACGTCGAATTCGCCGTCACTGGAGTGCATGTGAAGCGTGTGCTCGGGCACTGCCTTGGTGTAGTCGAAATTTACAGACTGGTATTCAGCAGAACCGGTGTTGTGGATGGTATAGGAGGAAGTAAAATTGTCCTCATCTTCACGACTCCACTCAAATGTAAAGACCGCTTCTCCCGAAGAGCCGTTCTCTCCAAGCGTATAAACGCTCCATGATCCCTCGTTGCCATCTGAGGAGCTCGTTCCCGACATAAAGCGGTAATTATCCAGGCTGGGACCATCGGGGACATCCACGGAAACGAAAAGCTCCCATGAAGTTTCTCCCGTAACATCGTTGGGTTCGGCGGTCAACCGAAGTTCAGCTGATTGCTGAACCTGGGGATAGGTGTAGGAATAGGTCCATTCCCAAACACCGTCATCGAAAGTGGGTTCGGTCTCCCGCGCCTGTTCAAAAAACGGCATGTAGACCTGCGTAATCCCGAACATGGAGTGGACGTTTGACTGTACAAATTCTGAAGCCATGCCGAAAGCAGCCCCATTTTGTACCGATTTATTCTGTGTGCTGTTGTTATTGAAATACTCGGTTTCCGGCTGGTAGCTCTGCAGTTCCGGCAGTTCCGGTGGCGTTGGATCGGGGGTTTCCACCGGATTGGTACTATTGTCGCCACAAGCAGCAATACCCACGGCCAGCACCACAATCCCAAGTAACTTTGATAATCTATTTGCTATACGCATCTGTAGGACCTCTTTTTGTTTTGTTGTTTTAACTGATGAGTTAATGAATATGCAAATAAATAGAGAAATAAGATTATTTCAAAATCATCTCAGGCAATATAAACTGTTTTAATATTTACAAACTCCCGGATGCCCACGTGCGAGAGTTCGCGCCCATACCCCGATTGTTTGATCCCTCCAAAAGGCAGCCGCGGATCAGATTTCACAAAATCGTTGACAAAACAGCAGCCGGCCTCCAACTGGGTGGCAGCTATCGATTCCGCCTTTTCCACATCCGAGGAAAAGATGGCAGCTCCCAGTCCAAAATCGGTATCGTTCGCCACCTGGATCGCCTCCTCCTCGTTCATCACCCTGATCACTGAGGCCACGGGACCAAAAAGTTCCTCTTCATACGCAGGCATCCCCCGGTGCACATTGGCAAGCACCGTAACCGGGTAGTAGGCCCCCTCACTCTTGGGGAGCGCTCCCCCCATCAGCACCTCTGCCCCATTTTCTATACTCTCCGTCACCTGCCGATGGAGCTCGTCCCGCAGGTCGAGGCGCGCCAGCGGACCCACGTCGGTCCCCGCATCAAATGGACTGCCTACCGTCTTCTGCTTCATTTTTTCGAGTACCCGTTCTGTAAATTCTTCGTATACCGGTTCCGTTACAATAAACCGTTTGGCCGCGATACAACTTTGACCGCTGTTAAGGAGCCGTGAAGTGACACATGTTTCCGCCGTGCGTTCCAGGTCCGCATCCTCAAGCACGATATAGGGATCGCTGCCCCCCAGCTCCAGGACCGTTTTTTTGAGGACGCTGCCCGCCTGCTTTGCCACCGCTTTGCCGGCCCGGGTGCTGCCCGTCAGCGTGACGGCGTGGATATCCTCATTTTTGATGATTTGCTGGGTTTGATCGTTGTCAGCGATAACCGTCCGGAACAGCGCTTCCGGGATACCGGCCTCGTGCAGCAGCGACTCGATCGCCAGCGCACAGCCTGTGACGTTGGAGGCATGTTTGAGAATGACCGCATTCCCCGCCATCAGCGCTGGAGCACCAAACCGGAACAACTGCCAGAACGGAAAATTCCATGGCATAATCGCCAGCACCGTACCCAGTGGATTAAAGGTGATATAGCTGGAAGAGGCATCAGTCTGAATCGACTCTTTTGACAAGAACTGGCGCGCATTCTCAGCGTAATATTCGCAGACCCAGGCACATTTTTCCGCCTCAGAAACGCCCTGCGGCAGCGGTTTGCCCATCTCAAGAGCCATCAGCTCGGCATATTCGGAACTCCGGTCATTCAGAATACCCGCGGCTTTTTTCAACCGCCCGGCCCGCTCCTCAAATGAAAGAACCGCCCACTCCTTTTGGGCCGCGCTCGCCTTGTGAATAATGCCCGCGATTTCGGTATTCTCCATCTGTTCATATTCTTCAACAATTTCTCCGGTGGCTGGATTAACTGACTTCATGACGTTAAATAGATTGATTAGCGTTTTTTTATGAAACTCTTATCCGCCTCTCCCAATTCCGGGAGGGGCCTTCAATATAAGAGGTCCGGTGGCAGCAACTAAATCCAGGGCGATACTCACCAGTGGCGGTCCAGTATATCCATGATTGTATGCAGCGTGTCGTCCAGCAACGCATCTTCCATAATCAAGGGAGGCGCCAGCCGGACCAGCGTGTTGGAATGAAGCGTCCACCCTAGGATAATCCCCTCTGCAAAGCAGTCTTCCACCACCTGGCGGGTACGCTCCGCCTCTTCCAGTTCCATCCCCAGCATGGCTCCCCGGCCCCGTATTTCCCGTATGGCGGGATGATCCAGTGTGGATTTTATTTTTTGTTCAATATGGCGGGCTTTCGTACCAAAATCTCCCTTCAACAACTCGGAGAGCGTGGCACAGGCGGCGGCACAGCTGACGGGATGACCGCCAAATGTCGTGACGTGATTGAGCGGGGGATCCTGCTTGAAGCCCTCAAAAATTTTACTGGAAGAGACAAACGCTCCCATAGGCATGCCCCCGGCCATCGCCTTGGCCAGGCACAGGATGTCGGGGACAACCCCGTAATGCTGGAACGCAAACAATGTACCTGTTCGATAGAACCCCGTCTGGATTTCGTCAAAAATTAACAGCGCGCCGACCTCACTGCATCGCTCTCTTACCGCTCGCAGCCACTCCCGGTCGGCTGGAATAATACCGCCTTCACCCTGGATCGGCTCCAGGATAACCGCTGCCGTCTTGTTGTCGATGGATTCCAGCATCTCCGGACTGTTGAACTCCAGGAACTCCACATCCGGCAGAAGTGGGAGATAGGGGTCGCGGTACACATCGCGACCGGTCACACTCAGCGACCCGTGCGTATCGCCGTGGTACCCGTGCCGGAAAGCGACAAAATGATGGCGGCCGGTATGTTTTTTTGACAGCTTTAAAGCCCCTTCGTTCGCTTCGGTACCGCTGTTGACAAAATATACGCGATCGAGCTGAGGGGGTAGCTGCCGGGTGAGCAGCTCCGCGTATTTCGACTGGGGTTCCTGGATAAATTCCCCGTAGACCATCACGTGCAGGTGCTTGTTGAGCTGCTGCTGCACCGCCTCAATCACGGAGGGGTGCCGGTGGCCCAGGCTGCTTACGGCAATGCCGGAAATGAAATCGACATACCGTTTCCCGTCCCGGGTAAAGATAAACGGGCCTTCCGCCTTGTCGACCACCAGCCCCATCGGGTGATCGCTGGTCTGTGCAATATGCTGGTAAAACGATTGCTCTGCGTCCAAATCAAATAGTGTTTTTTTACAGTTCGTTTAAAATCGCGAGGGAATTGAAAACCTAGAGGGCTTTGCAAAACCAGGGGTTTTGTTCAAGTTCAAAGCCTGAGCGAATTCGAAACCGGAGTTTATTACCTATAAATGAGGATTTCGAATTCGCGAAAATACAGAAATTGGACAAAAACACGGTTTTGCAAAGTTCTCAACCTAATCAGTTATTTTACCTTAATTCAAGTCCCGTTGCAACGACGTTTTCAAATGAACAGGAGATTTTTAGACAACCTTAGCCTGCATTTCTCACAAGAATGTGGCCTGAATGCACACAATACCCTGCTACGCCATAAATTACATTGATTTTGAGACTGAAATAACTATATCAAGACGTAGTGGGCTGCGAAATTGGTGAGAAAGCAGGTTAGATTGTTCATCTACAAATTTTATATTACTGATCGAAAATCCACCACATTCTTTGGCTATGGAGCGGCAACGCCTCCCTTGGACCCCAATCAGGAAGTTAGAACCGACTCGATACTCCTGGAATAATTGTTACCGGATTCCCCGGATTTGTCACAAACAACAGATTTTTTGATACTTGGTATGAAACAACCAGCCAGCAGATTCATTCTCACAGCCATCGTTCTCATTTTGAGTGGGATTGCCGCCACCGCCGGTTACTGGTATTATCAGACCTCGGGGCAGAAAATAGCGGCGGGTGATGCTTCCCCGGGAGAGGTTAAGGTTGGTGAGCCGCTCAGCAAGATCCAGACAAAAGCGGCGCGCTCGCAATACTTTTTCCGCATGCTGAAGGATCCCGGTATCAACGCTATCCCTCCCAATATCCGCAACCGTGAACTCAGGTTGGCGCGTCAGCAGCCCACCCGTAGCCAGAATCCCATCCGGATTAAACAAAAAGATGGCACTTTTGCCTCCCTGGAGTTCAACTGGCAATCAGCCGGACCGATCGATGTGGGGGGACGAACCCGAGCGCTCGGCATCGATCAAACCAACCCAAACATCATTATTGCGGGAGGAACCTCGGGCGGCATCTGGAAATCCGTCGACGGGGGGAGCACGTGGGACCTGAAAACCGATCCCAGCCAGCACATGAGCGTGACCTCCGTGGCTCAGGATACGACTGAACCGGATACCTGGTATTACACGTCGGGTGAGCTCCGGGGAAATACGGCCGGCGACCGCAGCGGATTAGCCGGGTACTTCGGGACCGGGGTCTTTAAATCGACCGACAATGGCGATACCTGGAGCAAAATCCCCTCTACCGACGACAACGACACCGCCTTCAACAGCCCGTATGATTTTATCACGCGCGTGGTGGTAAGTCCCACCACAGGATCCGTATTTATTGCCAGCAACGGCATCGGCATCTACCGCTCGACCGATTCGCAGCCGTTTCCGAGCGCCCAGCAGTCCCTGCCCCCTCCCCTCCTCGGCACGGCCGGTGGCCACCGGTATGTGGATATTGCGGCGGGACCGGACGGTCGGCTTGTAGCTGCACTCTCCGAGGAACAAGCGGGAGGATCGGGAGCAAATCCAGGCCTGTTTGTCTCCTACAACGACGGCGATGACTGGATAGAGATTACGCCTGATATTGAGAATTTTCCCGATACCTACCAGCGCAGCGTCATCGATATTGCCCCCTCTGCCCCCGACACGGTTTACGTTATGACCTATGTCGGCGGTTCGGGCGAAGATGAAGATGTACGCCTCCATCTCGTAGACCTGAACGACCTGCAAAACGGGGGCACGGTCCAGAGCGAGGACCGCACGGAACATATCCCGGATTTCGGGGGCGAAATAGGCTATATGAGCACGCAATCCAATTATAATATGGAGATCGCCGTAAAACCGGATGATCCCGATTTTGTGCTACTTGGCGGCATCAACCTGTTTCGCTCCAGAGATGGATTCAGCTCGAGTCCCCCGGGGGGATATGGTGACAATGACAAGAACGAATACTGGATCGGGGGATACGCCAAAGCCAATGACATTTCAAAATACCCGCAGCAGCATCCCGACCAGCATGTCATAAAATTTCATCCCAACAACCCCAATATTGCCTGGGCGGGACATGACGGTGGCGTAAGCAAAACCATTGATATAACCGGCAGCTCTGTCAGCTGGGAAAACATGAACAACGGGTATGTCACCACCCAGTTTTACGCGGTGGACATCCCCGAAACGCCCGGTGACGAGCGCCTGATGGGCGGTACCCAGGACAACGGCACGCCTTTTTTCCGGTTCAACAGCCAGCAAAGCCAGCAGACCCAATCGGCGGTCAACATTTTTACGGGAGACGGCGGCCATGCCTACTTCACGCCAAGCTACCTTTTCGTCTCCGCCCAGAACGGGAACGTGTTGCGATGGCAGACCGACCCTAGCGGGAATCCGAGTAATTTTGCCTACGTAACGCCGATCGATGCCCGGAACCAGCTCTTTATCCATCCTTATGCAGTCGATCCCAACGACCAGGATATCATGTACTACCCCGACGGGGATTCTCTCTGGCGCAACATTCAGATCGGCGAGATCACCAACAGCAGCAATCCCGACGGTACCAGCGAGGGATGGAACATGATCACCGAACTCAGCTCTTCCGGTGCAGGAAGCGGACACCTGATCACCACGCTGGAGGTTACGCAAACCCCCTCGGATATCCTCTACTACGGGGCCTATTCGGTTACCGGGGGGCAACCGCATATATACCGGCTGGAAAATGCCAGCACTTCCTCCGACGCCCGGGATATATCGATTCCCGGGGCGGAAAACGGCTCGTACCCGCACGATATCGCAGCCAATCCCTCGAATGGCAACGAACTCCTGGCGGTATTCTCCAATTACGAAGTCCCAAGCGTATTTCATTCAGCCGACGGCGGTGATACCTGGCAAAACGTGGAGGGTAATTTGACCAGCGTCAACGAGCAGGCCGGTCCGTCGGTGCGCTCTGCCACTATTATTGAAGGTGAAACAGGAACAATTTACATGCTGGGTACGAGTACGGGTATATACTCAACCACTGATTTGGAAGTAGAAAACATCCAATGGACTCAAGAGGGTGCGTCCTCAATTGGATATACAGTCACAGAGCATCTTTCCTCCCGAAATATTGATGGTACTATTGCAGCCGGAACTCATGGACGCGGTGTTTTCAAGGGTGATTTTCAAAGTACGGTTCCTAATTATCGATATATAACATTAGACCAATATCAAGCAGCACCAGGGGAAAAGATTAATATTAACTCTACGAACCTTGATTTTAATCCCGAAGGTAATATCGTTTTGTTTAGTAATACTCCAGCCGAAATTGAAAGTATTAGTGAGAATCAGTTAACAGTTATTGTACCACGGGTCTCAAACCGAGTTATGGACTCTCAAAATGCCAACACAAATAAATTAGTCCAGGTTCAAGTAAAAGTTGGAGATCAAACCATATCAGCATTACAAGGCTTCGAGATACTTCCGCCCGAGGAGTTTGAGCTGGGACAAAACTTCCCGAATCCATTCAATCCCACAACCACGATACCGATAGACCTGCCGACCGAAGCCGGCGTCATCATCCAGATCTACGACATGTCAGGCCGTAAAGTACTGGAGCCGGTTAGACGAATATACCCGCCAGATAACTACAATTTTGAAGTGGATCTCAGCGGACTGGCGAGCGGCGTCTACATGTACCGGGTCATCGCGCTTCCACAGGGTGAGACAGATGAACGGATCATCAAAACCCGTAAAATGACGCTCATAAAATGAAACAAGATACGTAATACCTGATCCGTACGAATCTCACGTCTGACGTCTGACGTTTGACGTCTCACACCTCACGTTTCCATCTCTCAATAAGCACCTCAAACTCCTCCTGGATATCCTGCGTGCCGTTATCCGCATACCACTTATGCAGCTTCCGGGCCCACTCCTTGCGGGAGTAGCTGTCCATCCATTTGTCATAGACCAGGCGCTGAGCCTCTTCCGGGCGCGGTCCCCAGCTGCCCAGTTCTGATAACGTCTCGGGTTCAAGTGCAATGAGTTTGGGAATGGAGCGCGCGCCGTCGGTTTCGTAGTGATCCATA
The DNA here is from genome assembly GCF_043951955.1 of Halalkalibaculum sp. DA384. Taxonomy (NCBI): domain Bacteria; kingdom Pseudomonadati; phylum Balneolota; class Balneolia; order Balneolales; family Balneolaceae; genus Halalkalibaculum; species Halalkalibaculum sp. DA384. Next base: position 38,378 of record NZ_JBINJE010000025.1, read on the forward strand.
ATCGCCTCATACTGGTGGCGCAGCAACAGTCCGAGTTCAATATTCGGTGATTCATTGGCTATTTTAGCAATTACCGGCAGGCTCTGCGCCGCATCTCCGCACCAACCTTCGGTAAGCACCAGCCACGTCATTTCGGTGTCAAGATCCCGGAGCGTCTCTTTCAGGCTCTCATTCAGCTCGGTGCGTTTGTCCAGGCGGTTCATGCGATGGACGTTCATCTTCGTATACTCCGCCAGCGCCTCCGACTGCCGGTCTCCCGTCACTTTTCCCTCTTCCAGGAGTTCATCGATCAGGGACCTGTATGATTGATAGGTTAATGCGTTTTCAACAATTTCAGGGGTGAATAGTTGCTCTGCTACTTCAGCCATGTGTAGATTAAATGTTCAACTTTGTATTTGTGAATAGGTTTTCTGACGATCTCCACGCCACTCTTCTTACCGGATGTAATTCTGGTTCGCTTTTAAAAAAGAAGCACGTGAAGGTGATGCTTCAGGATAATTCCGGCACACAAAAACAGGACAAACGCCAGGGAGGTTCCATATTTTATCCGCATCACTTTTTCATAGTCATCGGCGTGCAGAGAAAGGGTATTCAGCAAACGGTTGATCGCCCCGCCGGTGACCATCCCCAGGAGAAGAAACGTTATCCCGATCCACGGGCTCGCCGTTCCAAGGGCTACAGAGAGTAGTAGAACACCTGATCCAAATGCGTACCGGAAAAAAGTAAATACCGCCTCCCTGCCAAATACGACTGCAAACGTTTGGTCGCCGCGGACCCGGTCTTCTGCGGTCTGGTAGATTTGGGAAGTGGGATACAGGCTCAGTATAACCAGCGCAACGCCAATCGATGCCGGCACTACCACAAGGGAGATCGGACCGCCGGGATTTGCCGCCAGGTACCCCATCAAAAACGAGTTTGTTCCCGTGCTCACTCCAATCGCCACCAGGCTCCGCACCGGGGTCCCTTTCCAGCGGGCCAGCGGAGTGGAATAGAGCCAGAAAAACAGCATGCTTACGGCATAAACCACGGCAAACGGCACACTGACCATTGTGGCAAAATAAAATCCCGCAAACTGAACCAGCAGGGAAACGATCCACATCCAGCGCTGCATGGGGGGTGGATGTTTGAGTCCCCCGATTGCCCCTTCGTCCTTGTCCCACCACGAATTGTAGGCTGTGGCTCCACCGAACAGCAGCAGATGCACATTTAAAAACTGCGTTCCAAAAGTGGTCCAGTCCATTGTTTGTTGAAAAAAACCGCCCATCAGGTATCCTCCCGAGAGAATAAACACCTGGTAATGCCACCGGAGATGGAGCAAAAAATGCCACAGCTGTCCAAAGATCGGAACCCTTGCCTTATTCATTATCGCCACCGATTCCTGGTTAATTGATAGAAGGCTTCACAATATCATACATTTGACCTCCCAAACCAACCTCCAACCTTCAACATTTAACCTTTAACATTCAACCTTCAACATTTCCCCTCCGCACAACAAGATGATATCCCTGGTAAAAAATGATATCTTGGGCGTTATGCGAATTTCATGTATCGACCATATCGCCGAAGCACCCCACATACGGGAAATAATCCCTGAACAGCAGTGGCACACCCGGATCAAGGAACATGAGCGGTGCATTGCCGTCTTAATTGACGACTACCTGGAGCGCCGGCAACAGCATGAAAAAGATCCGGTGATGGATTTCCTGTTTGAATACTACGCCTTCCGTCCCTCCCATCTCAAGCGCTGGTCACCGGGCTTCGGCCGCCTGCTGGAAGGTTCCGATTTTGATGCCCTGGAGATCAGCGAATTGGCCATTACCGGCAGCGGCGCTTTTCTTGATCCCGAATTATTTCCCGAGAACCGGAAGAGCGCGGTGCGGTGGATTTTGACTGTCCTCCGGAATTCGGCCGGCAAGAAGCCCTCCTTCGGTTGCTTCGGCATGCATGAGTGGGCGATGGTCTACAAGGCGGACCAGGTCCGGCACGAACAGATTCCCCTCCGGATGTCCGGGGATGAGCTGGCCGAATTTGTGGAGTCCCGCCCGCTGGCCTGCACCCATTTTGATGCCTTCCGTTTTTTTACGGATGAAGCCCGACCGCTGAACAAACATGAACTCAACCGTGACAACTTCCAGGAGATGGAACAGCCCGGCTGCATCCACAGCAACATGGACCTGTACAAATGGGCGTTCAAGATGTACCCCTGGATCGGCAGTGACCTCGTTCGGGAGGCGTTTGAGCTGGCAGTGGAGGCGCGGTTTGTCGACATGAAAGCCAGTCCCTACGACCTGCGAAAACGTGGACTGCAGCCGATCAAAATTGAGACCAGCGAAGGGCGCGCGAAGTATGTTGAAAAACAGCAAGAGATTTTCGAAAAAGGGCGGCCGGTGCGCGATAAGCTGATCCGGGAATACCGGCAACTGGCAGATTACTTTGACTGCTGATCGGGTGCAGGTCCTTGCGGGGAATCAGGTCAAAACAGTCATAAAGTTGGAAAGTGTTAAGTATTAATTTACAGCCTAGGAGTCTGTCGGACTTAGCCTAATCTACTGCGAACAATCCGAATTTGGCTGATTCTCGTTACAATTCCCTAAGTCCGACAGACTCCTGGAATCCGCTTTATTAAACGGGAAACGAGATTTTCCCAAAATTGACGCGGCGCGGGGTTCCCTGCTTCGGGTCGATCAAGAATCCTTCTCCGGCGAGCATCTCGTTGGCCAGAACCGCAAAGCTGGCCGCCTCCTTGGCATCGGGATTGTAGCCGATTGTTTCAAAGCTTTCCACCGGTATATCCTCCAATAATCCATTGAGCCACCGCATCATCGTCTTGTTGTGCATACCCCCGCCGCTCACATACACCGCGGGAGGCGTATCTGCGTCCAGTCCGTCGGCGACCGAACGCAGTGCATCCGCAATCGTTTCCGCCGTGAGCCATGTCAGGGTAGCCACCAAGTCTGTGGCAGCAATTCCCGTTTTGCCGACTTTTTTCTTGTTCTTCTCAATCCATTTCAAATTAAACAACTCCGGTCCCGTGGTTTTCGGGAACGGTTCATGAAAATAGGGATCCTGCTTCATCTGCCTCAACAGTTCAGGTTGTACGGTTCCCGAAGCAGCGATCGCTCCATCCCGGTCGAACTCCCGGCCAAATTCCGACTGCACGACCGCGTTGATCAGCGTGTTACCCGGGCCCGTATCGGTAGTGACATACCGGGCATCGGACGCTTGCGAGGGAAGAAAAGAGAAATTGGCGATTCCTCCTATATTCAGCAAAAATCGATTTTCCGTGGGGTGAGAAAACAGCAATTTATCGACCAGCGAAGCCATCGGGGCTCCCTCGCCGCCGGCGGCCGTGTGTTTTTGGCGAAAATCGCTGATGGTGATGATGCCCGTGTTCCTGGCAATGTGATCGCCATCGCCAATCTGAAGGGTGGCATTGGGCATCCCTTTTTTCCGGTGTTTCACAAACGGGGCATGGTAAATTGTCTGGCCGTGACTGGCAACCGCATCAATATCGGTCGGTTCCATCTCCCACCCGGCCAGCGTTTCCAGGACCAGGTCGGCGTGGTAGTTTGCCAGCCAGGTGTGGGCCAGGCACACCTCTTGCAGCGATGCCTCTTCCACCGAAACGACCTCTCTCAACCGGCTGATAATATCCTGTGGATAGGGAAATGTTTTGATTTTTTTGACTTCAAGAAGCGTCTCGCGGCCCGCTCCCGTAATGTTGCACAGGACCATATCAAGTCCGTCAAGCGAGGTCCCCGACATCAGTCCCAATATGTTTCGTTCCGGTTTTGATGCAATCTCCGAAAGCTGCTGTATGGAGTAGTTCATAAATTTTATTGCGTATTTAACTGTTCCCGCCGTATGTTTGAGCGAAAGATGAGCAGCAATTACCCAACACGCAACAGTGATTATGGCAGAATTTGACGAATCGGATTACCAGGCGTATGAACAGGACCTGGAACTGCTGACCGAAACCCTTCGAAAATGCTTTAATGCCGGCCGGGCGCGCTACAACGTCGTGGGGCATCAAAACGCTCTTTTTGTAGAGATCGAGGGCCTCGACGAGCTGACACCGGAAGAAATCTCCGAAGTGGCCGAACCGGTGCTGGAAGAGCTGGACATGGATTTTGATGAAATCTCGCTGCTGCCGTTAAAAAATTAACCTTCGAACGCAGGTAACACAGATTCTACCGATCACCTCGGGATTTTTTGTAATCAAGATCATGCACCAGTGTAACCTGCACATTTCATCCCATTTTTGTTCTATCGTATCGTATTCCTGCAAAATTTTGTTCGTGTTTTCTCGGCAGCTCAAGGGTTTGTATTTTAAAGGGGGCTTTGCAAAACCGCTGTTTTTCGATACCCTCATAGAATCAAACCCAACATCAGGTCATTTATTTGGTTATGGAACAGGATGCTCCCAATTACGAACTGCGATGTGTAGCGGGCAATCACCTCAACACTGAGCAGGAGACGACCACCTATTGCACGGAATGCGGAAGCGTGCTTCGCGTTTACTACGATGAGAATCCCGGTCGCATCCAGTACCCGCTGGAGCATCCAAAGCCGGAGCCACTCAAGACAAAACCCACCGCCCTAAAAAAACTCGACCGCCTCTCTGAAACCTATGGCGCCGACCTTTGGGCCAAGCTGGAGTTTGAACACCCCACCGGCTGCTTCAAAGACCGGGGCAGCTACATTGAAGTGCAGAAGGCGATAGAACTCGGAGCCGATGCGATATGCCTGGCCTCCACCGGCAACATGGCGGCATCGGTGGCGGCCTATGCCTGTTATTTCAACATCCCCTGCTTTGTATTTGTGCCGGAGAAAACCACCGATGCCAAAATTGCCCAGGCGACTATCTATGATGCCAACATCATCCGCATTAAAGGTGATTTCAGCACCTGTGAGGCACTTTGTCGCAAATTTGCAACGTCGGGCAACTACTACCTGGCGGGAGACTACGTATTCCGCGAAGAGGGCCAGAAGTCATTCTCCTATGAACTGGTTGAACAGGAGGGCAGCGACTTTGATTTTATCTTTATCCCCGTGGGCTGCGGCACCAATTTCGGGGCGATCCACAAGGGATTTACGGAATTGAAAGCGGTCGGCAGAATCGATCGAATCCCCCGTCTAGTTGCCATCCAGCCAGAGCAGAGTTCGCCGGTGGTGGAAGGAATTTTCAAGAAAGAGAAAATTATTAAAAAACAGGTCAATACCATTGCCCAGTCGGTGGCGGCATCGGACCCGGTGGACTTTCTAAAAGTGCTGATCGGAATCGAGGAGACCGGCGGAGAAGCATTTACCGTTACAGAAGATGAGATCCTCCAGTCGCTCAAGGAGATGGCGGTTAAAGAGGGGCATTTTACGGAGCCCGCCTGCGCCCTGCCCCTGGCGGCGTTTAAAAATAATGCGGCCGCCTTTAGCGGTAAGAAATGCCTGTTTGTACTTACCGGTGCCGGACTCAAGGACACGAAGGTCGTTGCCAAGCACTCCCTCTCCTCCCCGGTTCTTTCGCCTGATCTTGAGAAGGTGAGCAATTACATACACTCCGGCTACATCGAGATGCAGAAGCAGTCGTGGGGCCGCTCGCGCGATACGTTCGTGGCCAATCTCAAAATGGATGCCGACCACCAGCGACTCTATAACGAGTATATCGAGAATATAAACAAGAAGGGGAAGTCGCTCAGCAACAACGAAATCGAGGTGCTCCAGTCGCTGGTCTTCAATGAAGAACTGGACCTTAACTATCCCGTGGAAGTGGTGGATTACAAAATCACCATGCACAAGCACGGGCTGGTGCACGCCACCGCCAAGCTGAACCTGCAGGGCAAAAATGTTACCACCCACGCCAACGGGGTGGGCCCGGTGGATGCCATCCTGACAGCCATCAAATCGGAGACCGACAACATATTCAACCTGGAGGTAAAGAATCATGAAGTCGAAATCCTGAGTCCCGATACCGACTCCCTGGTCGTTGTTACGCTCACCCTGGCCAATGCAAACTCCGACCAGGAATGGGTCTCCAAGGCCGCCTCACCCGATACGCTGGAAGCCGCTGTACAGGCGTTTACCAAGGGACTGGCTATTGCCATGAAGGGGGCCGAGGCGTAGGCTATACCCATCTCCCATTGTCAATATTGCTCCAGCAGCCACGCTTTCAACCGCCCGAAATCGCTGTCCATGTGGGTACTCTTCTTCTCCTTCTGCAGGCACGCTGCGAGTCGGCCCGGTAGTGGGATTTTCTCCCCGATTACGGGTTCAATGACATCTCCGAACTTGGCGGGATGGGCGGTAGAGAGGATGACAAACGGTGTATCATCCGGCTCCCCAAAATAGCCCGCGGCCTCTCTCCTATACGCTTCTGTCGCCAGGTAACCCACGGCCGTATGCGGATCCAATAAATAGCCCGTTTTCTCTTTTACGCTCCTTATCGCATCTGCGGTCTGCTCATCGGAAAAGGATGCTCCCCATATATGACGCCGAATCGCCTCGTGATCGTGGTTATACAGGTATTCGATCCTGGCAAAATTACTGGGATTGCCCACATCCATCGCGTTGGAGATCGTTCGCTTGGAGGGACGCGGGTTAAATGAACCGGTTTGCAGGTATTCCGGCACGACGTCATTCACATTGGTGGCAGCAATAAAACCGGAGGCCGGCATCCCTATTTTCCGGGCCATAAGCCCGGCAGTCAGATTTCCGAAATTACCGCAGGGCACGCAAAAAACAGGGGGATTTTGTTCCGTTTTCTCCATTTGTGCCAAGGCATACAGGTAATAGAACGACTGGGGAATCAGCCGGGCGATGTTGATGGAGTTTGCCGAACTCAGCACAAGCTGTTCATTCAGCTCCTGGTCGGAAAACGCCTGCTTTACCATCTGCTGGCAATCATCAAAGGTACCGTCTATTTCCAGCGCAGTTACGTTTTGTCCGGCCGTGGTAAGCTGCTGCTCCTGCAGTCGACTCACTTTTCCGCTGGGATACAGGAGGCACACCTTCACGCCTTCAACGCCTAAAAATCCCTGGGCCACGGCACTTCCCGTATCGCCGGAGGTCGCCGCCAGGATAACGATATCCTGTTCTTTATTTTTACGGAAAGCTGAGAAAATGCGCGACATAAACCGGGCTCCAAAATCCTTGAAGGCGAGCGTGGGACCGTGAAACAGCTCCAGGATATTGACATTCTCTTCAATGGAAACAAGCGGAGCGTCAAAATTCAGTGCTTCCTCGATAACCGAGTGCAGGGTGTCGTCGTCCAGTTCATCCACAAAAAGCTGGCTTACTTCAACACCGATCTGCTGCAAACTCTTGTCGTGAATATTGGTCAAAAAAGCCTCGTCGAGCGCAGGCCAGTGGTCCGGAACATACAGCCCGCCGTCGGGAGCCAATCCCTTCAACACCGCTTCTGAAAACGGTACCGGTTCTGAATCCCCATTTGTGCTGATAAATTTCATCATCTTTTACTGCTCTTCTATGATATATGGATCTTTGCGGGCTATCTTCGAAATATAGACGTCATTTTCAAGATCGAGGCGGTCAAACTCCTGTTTCATGGCTGCAGCCACCTGCCGCGCCTTTTCAACGGACGGTGTAAGAGCAAATATTGAGGGTCCGGATCCCGAGATGCCGCTGCCGAGGGCCCCGGCACTGAGGGCAGCCTTCTTTACTTCGTCAAAACCGGGTATCAGCACCGACCGAATCGGCTCGATAATCACATCCTCAAGCGACCGAGAAATAAGATCATAGTCGCCCTTCAGCAAGCCGGCTACCAGTCCGCCGACATTGCCCCATTGTGTAACCGCCTTGCTGAGCAATACCTCGCGCCGCAATATTTTCCGGGTATCTTCCGTGCGGATTTCAATTTTGGGATGAATAACCGTGGCAAACAGCGGCACCGGGCACTCCAGCTCCACCACGTCCGGCGGGTCCTGGCTTCGGATAAAGACAAAACCTCCCAGCAACGACGGCGCCACATTGTCGAGGTGTGCGGCACCACAGGCCACGCGCTCCCCCTCGGCGGCAAATCCCAGCAGTTCCTGCAGCTCAAGCGGACTGCCAAGCAGACGGTTCACGGCGATCACAGCTCCCACCGCACTGGCCGCACTTGATCCGAGTCCACTGCCCATCGGCATCTTCTTGTGAATCTCCAGCTCAATGCCCAGGTCCATATCGAGGTGACCCAGCAATGCACGAGCTGAAACCCCGGCAGTATTCTTTTGCGGGGAAACCGGAAGCATGCCATCGTCTCCCGTTACTTTTTTGATACTCACACCCTCTCCATCGACACGCCGGGCTACAATTTCGTCCCCCGGCTTTTCCAGGGCAAAGCCCATCACGTCAAAACCGCAATTCACGTTGGCGACGGAGGCGGGGGCAAATACTTTTACTTCCTGTTTTTCTGCATGGCTCATGTTAATATTCTGCCCAACCATTTGATCTTGTTGTAATTATCTGTTTAACAGAACACGGGCTACGCCGACTCGGCTGATAAACACTGAGAAACACTTTGAATTTACATAGATTCAGGTCCCCTGTGTGACTCGTGTTCCCTGGCATGCTTGCAACTGGTACCCGCATCTTCTAGTATTCCTTGCCGAAGGTAGGGGCATTGCTGATGCGGAGAATGTCGGCAATGATGCCACTGGCCGTCACGTTGGCCCCGGCGCCCGGTCCTTTCACCACAATGGGACTCTCCTCGTAATGCTCGGTTTTGAAAGCGATGATATTGTCACTGCCTTTCAACCCGTAAAACGGGTGCTCCGGGCCGATCTGTTCAAGTTTGACCGTGGCACTGCCGGACTCATAGCGGGCGATGTAGCAGAGCTTGTTATTTTGGGCGGCGGCCTGCTCATAAAGCTCCTGGAACTCCTGGTCATACTCTTCCAAAATATCGAAAAACTCCTCGACCGTCGGCACCTCCCGCGCAGGCTCAGGCACCAGGTTTTGGATATCGATGTTTTCAAACTCGAGCTTGAGTCCCGCCTCACGGGCCAGTATCAACAGCTTGCGTCCCACATCCTGGCCGTTGAGGTCTTCACGCGGATCGGGCTCGGTAAACCCTTTTTCACGGGCGCTGCGCACCACCTGGCTGAACGGCTCGCTGCCGTCAAAGGTGTTGAAAATGTAGCTGAGCGTGCCGGAAAAGACCCCTTCGATTTTGAGGATATCATCGCCGGTCAAAATCTGCTCCTTGAGGGTGGCCACAACCGGCAAGCCCGCCCCGACATTGGTTTCGTAGAGATAGGCCACGTTGTGTTGCAGCGCCAGTTCCTGCAGCTCCTCGTACTTGGCGAGCGAACTGGAATTCGCCTTTTTGTTGGCGGTCACAATAGAGACGCTGGATTTGAGTACATCCGAGTAGACCTCGGCAATTTCGTCACTGGCCGTACAGTCAATAAAAATACTGTTGGAAAGATTCAGGTCCCGCATCTGGCCAATAAACTGCCTGATATCCGCCGGTTCCCCCCGCTCGTTGAGCTGCTCTCTCCAGTTCTCCATCGAAATTCCCTCCTCGTCAATCAGGAACTTCTTGCTGTTGGAGACGCCCGTCAGCTTCAGGTCAATAAAATAATCGTCCAGCAGTTTTTGGGTCTGCTTTTTGATAAGCTTCAGCAGGGTGCCGCCGATCAGGCCGACGCCCACCAGGAACAGGTTGACCGTTTTAATCCGGGAGAGAAAAAACGCATCGTGCAGGGTATTCAGCGTTTTAGTCTCATTTTTTCGTTCCACCACGACCGAAATATTGCGCTCCGAAGACCCTTGGGCGATCGCCACCACGTTGATGCCGTTTCTGCCCAGCGCCTGGAACACGCGGCCTGAAATACCCGGCGTATGACGCATGTCGTCTCCAACAATAGCTACGATGGAAAGATCATTTTCCACCAGGATTTCATCGATAATGCCATCCTGCAGCTCATATTTAAACTCCTTCTCAATAGCTTCGCGTGCCGCTTCCGCCTGGCTGGGGAGAACCGCGAAGCACACGGTGTGTTCGGATGACGCCTGGGTAATCATAATAATATTGACCCCGGCTCCGGCCAGCGCGCTGAAAATACGCGATGCCACCCCGGTAACGCCGATCATGCCGCTGCCCCGGATCGTCAGAAGCGTAACATTGTCGATCGAGGAGATCCCCTTGATGCTTGACTCCCCGCTCTGGGATTCGGTGCTGATAGTCGTTCCCTCCTGCCCGGGTTTGAACGTATTTTTAATCAGGATCGGGATCGACGCCTTCATCGCAGGCTGCATGGTCGGCGGATACACCACCTTGGCCCCGAAATGGGAGAGCTCCATCGCCTCCTCGTAGGAGAGATGCGGGATCACAAAATAGCGCTTCACCTTGCGGGGATCGGCGGTCATGATCCCCTCGATATCGGTCCAGAGTTCAATCGCCTTCGCCCCCAGCGCCGCGCCGAGCAGCGAAGCGGTGTAATCCGAGCCGCCACGCCCCAGCGTAGTCGATTCGCCGGTCAGTGTAGAGGCGACAAAACCGGTCACCACCTGCAAACTTTCGCTGTCGGCATCCTCAAAAAACTCCCGGATCGCCGCGTACGTCTTATCGGTATGGACGTGGGCCGAACCATATTTTTTGTCGGTTTTGATAATCTGGCGCGCGTCCAGGTATTCGGCATTCAGCTGCTGGTCGGCAAGATACTGGCTTATGACAAAAGCGGAAAACCGCTCTCCGAAACCGAGCACAAAGTCACGGGTACGGTCGGTGAGCTCCCGCGTGAGATTCACCCCGTGCAGCACGTCGTCCAGCTCGTTGAACATCATCTTGAACTGTGCGAGCGTGCGACTCTGCTTCTGGATGCTCAGCAGCTCCTTGATCACGGCGTTGTGGCGGGATTCGATCTCATCGAGAATACCGGCATAACTTTCATCTCCGCCTGCCGCCTTCACAACCGCCTCTTCCAGCAGGTCGGTCACACCTTTAAAGGCGGAGACCACGACCGCCAGGCGATCTTCCTCCAGCTTGTCGACAATAATCTGCCGGACCTGGCGGATGGCGTCGGAATTTGCAACGGAGGAGCCCCCGAATTTCAATATGCGCATGTAATTTTAGAATCGTTTGATTATGGTTTGTCGACAGGCCCTGAAACATGCAAGGGACAGATATTTACATGCCGCCAAATGCTGCTGAAGAACACTATCGAAGGACATCTTCCAATACCAGTGAGGCATCGCTCTGTTCATCCCTGTATTTCACGATCAGGGGACAGGAAATGGAAAGTCCCTGCTTCTCGGCCCATGCTCCGGAGGCCGGGCGCGTTCCCGGAACGACGACAGCGCCTTCCGGGATCGGGGCTCCCTTCTCTCGTATCTCTTCATTCACGCAGTCATAGACCGGGATCGATTTGGAAAGGGTGACTCCGGGAGCGATGACCGCTCGCCGTTTCACGAGAATTCCTTCTACAATGACGGATCCCGCGCCCACAAAACACTCATCTTCAACAACAACCGGCGTCAACCCCACAGGCTCCAGCACTCCGCCGAGCTGCACGCCCGCCGAAAGATGCACATTCTTGCCTACCTGCGCGCAAGATCCGACCAGCGCGTGGCTGTCGATCATGGAGCCCTCATCCACATAGCCGCCTACATTAATGTAGGCCGGCGGCATGATAATAACATTTTCGGCCACGTACGCACCACGACGCACCGAAGATCCGCCCGGCACCAGCCGCACGTTGTCCCCCGCCTTGAACATCCGGGGCGGCAGGTTGTCTTTATCCACAAACCCCTCATAGATGCCGGTATATTCCGTATTCTCCCCGGCCCCGAAAGCGGCCAGGATCGCCTCTTTCACTTCAACATTCGCCTTCCAGGTATCCCCTTCCGGGTTGGCGGCACGTATTTCGCCGGTTTCAAGCTTGCTTAAAATGTCATTCCAGTCGATATCACTCATTGAACTTTATTCTCCTCGTACCATTTGGTTATCGATTCATCTGCCTTGAGCAGTCGTTCGGTATCTTCCAAATCTTTATCGGTCAGCGGCGGACGCAGGGTGCTCGACTTTATCCAGCCCTTCTCCTTCAGCAGCACCTTGGAGGGGATCGGGTTGGACACTGAAAATATCGAGGCGATCGGCTCTTTCCAGTAGGCAATCAGGTCTTTCGTACACCCTTCGATGCAGAGTTCCACGTACCGGTGGGCGGCCTTCGGCCATACGTTGGCCATCACTGAAACCAGTCCCCGGCACCCGTTCAGTGAAAAATAGGGCGTCAGCCCGTCATCTCCGCTGTAGAGCGGTATATCCGGGGCTGCCATGCGGTATTCCTGGAAATGGGCGATGCTGCCTCCGGCTTCTTTCAGGGCATACAAGTTGGGATGCTCGGAAAGTTCCTTCAGCGCCTCCTTTTCGAGCCACGAACCGGTCCGTGACGGCACGTTGTAAAGCATGCAGGGTTTGTCCGCGGCATCCATGAGCGCCCGGAACCACTCGATCTGCCCCCGCAGCTCGGGCTTGGCATACAGCGGGGTCACCATCAGGAATGCGTCAGGGTTAAATTCATGGCAGTATTCGATCCATTCGATCTGCTCCCGCAGGTTAAATCCGCCAACCCCCACCATAATTGGGACATCAACATTTAAGCTCGTGGCCGTATTGACCACCTGCTGCTTGTCCTCCAGTCCCAATGCGAGGCCTTCGCCGGTGCTCCCCAAAATGAGGACGCCGTTGCCCGCCTCATCCTGCTTGTGGATCAGGGTGGCCAGATCCTCCAGGTCCAGGTCGCCGTTCTCCTTCATCGGCGTCACCAGGGCGGTCCAAAGTTTTATATCGTTCAAATTCGTATCCATGCTGTCTATCTGTCAATTGCCTGATCAAAAATAGTTGAAAAATCGTAAAACCCGGGGCCAATATCATCCTTCACAACCTGTTCGGCGGCCCAGATAGCCCCCTGGGCGAAAACGGCGCGATCATGGGCCTGGTGTTTTAAAAAGATCGATTCCGCCGCCGTTTTTACCGTCAGCTCATGAATACCCTTGACATCCCCTTTTCGTTCCGACGTAATGTCCGCATCCTTGCCAAGCCACTGCTTCCACGAAATTGCCGTTCCGCTTGGGGCGTCCTTCTTGTGCACATGATGGATTTCATGGATATGGTATTCAGGATTATCCAGCATTTCGGAACCTTCTGAAATCACCTTGATCGCCCGGCGGATAATATTCATTCCCAAACTGAAATTCGAGGCTTTCAGCCATTTAACGCCAGCCTTCTTCAATGTGCTGTCCAGGTCTTGCGGCCACTCATACCCGGTGCTGCCCCACACGGCCGGGATACCGGACTCCAGCACCACATCAAACACATCGTCAACAGCGGAACCGGGCACAAAAATGACCGCCGCATCTGCTTTCTTCAGTTTCTCAACCGTCGGTTTATTATTGACGTCAAAGGTATCTGATATCTGCTCCCCGGTTAACAGTTCTACTACTTTTCCACCGGTTTTTCCGGTGCCGATTACAGCTAATTTCATGAACTTGCGTTAGTTATCATTCCAAAATAGAAGGGTAAGTATAAGCTTTTAAGATAGGATTTTCACACCCATTATCAGGTTTTATTCACACTCGCAACTGCTGGATCGCAAAACGGAACGCTGTTCATCGATTGGGGAAAATATACATCCCGTTGTTCAACAATATTATTTAACGCCAGCTCCGGATAAGAAAAAATGTTCATGCTGTTTCTATAGCCTTTGGAAACACTGTTGATAGTGTTCGTTTTTTCATCGATGAAAAACGAAAAAAATCGCCGTCGGGTGAATTTTTTTCGCGTTCCCTCCGCCGGAGTTAAACCATTTAACTCGATCCGCTGGAAAACGCGGATCTCACCCGGTTTTGGTTTCTTAACGCTCCGGCTGCGGTCACTGTACCGACAAAAATTTCTACGGCCGGGAGGCAACATCCTCTGATACTTATTTTGTTAGATTCCTTAATCCGGGTTCACCTTATTTACTAGCCAAGGGTCTGGTTCTGGCGTAAGAGCAATTATCATTGTCAGGAATATTTGCAGAACCAGCTATTTTGTTGGCAGGTAGTTGTACTACCGACCCTGGTGACCTTTAAACGGGAGTACAACTCCCTCAGAACGAGGAATTGAGGGTTTTGCAAAGCCCTCTTTCAAGGAGATCGGGTCCAATTCCATGCACGAATATTTGAGTTAAGCCTGACAGGTAACAGAGGTGGTCACTCGTGGTTTACCTATAGACCGCAGGCTGATCATGGTTATCCACATTTTCAGGAAAAATACTTCATAATTACTGAATTAATGGGAAACGTGATCTCTGACTTGCACTCTTCCCCCAACAAAAGTTAGATTCTGCCTTTCAAATGTAAAACGAATGGACTCATATGATCACCTCACTGGTTATCGCTGCACCCCTGTTCACCAACGATGCCGTTGTGCTGGGCATCCTGCTGCTTATACTGGCTGCCATCTTCATCACGTCAAATTTGGACTCCCCCTTCTGGCAGAAGTTTTACACGTTCGTCCCCTCCCTGCTGCTCTGTTATTTTGTGCCGTCAATTTTTAATTCGCTGGGGATTATATCCGGGGATGAATCAAACCTCTATTTCGTGGCCTCTCGCTACCTGCTGCCCGCAAGCCTGGTACTCCTGACCATCAGTATCGATTTCAAGGGCATCCTGAGCCTGGGTCCCAAGGCGATCATCATGTTTTTTGCGGGTACGATCGGCATCGTGGTCGGCGGACCGCTGGCGGTGCTCACATTCTCATACCTGGCCCCGGAGGTCGTGGGCGGAACCGGACCCGAAGCGGTGTGGAGGGGACTTTCGACCGTGGCGGGCAGCTGGATCGGCGGCGGGGCCAACCAAACAGCGATGTACGAGGTTTTCGGTCCGAGTGACGACCTGTTCTCAGCGATGGTTACCGTGGATATCATTGTGGCCAACATCTGGCTGGCGTTTCTCCTGTACGGGGCGGGAATATCGGACCGGATCGACACCTGGTTCAAGGCCGATGCCACGCCTATCACCGAACTGCGCAAGAAGATTGAGGATTATAAAGCGAGTATCGCCAAAATTCCCACGCTTACCGACTTTACAACCATTGTAGCCGTGGCTTTTGTAATGACGGCGGTGGGACATCTCGGTGGCGACCTGATCGCCCCGTGGATCAATGCAAATGCCCCCCAGCTGAGCCGGCTGAGCCTGGATTCCAGCTTTTTCTGGATTATCGTGATCGCCACGACCGGCGGACTCGCACTCTCGTTCACCCGGGCTCGGGAGCTTGAAGGGGCGGGCGCCTCGAAAATCGGCAGCCTTTTCCTCTATATCCTGGTCGCCACCATCGGGATGAAAATGAACGTGCTGGCGATATTTGAAAATCCGGGCTTTTTCCTGCTCGGATTGATGTGGATTTTGATCCATGTCTTCATCCTTTTTATAGTCGCCAAAATCATCAACGCCCCCTTCTTTTTTATTGCAGTGGGCAGCCAGGCCAATATCGGGGGAGCGGCCTCGGCCCCGATTGTCGCCTCGGCATTTCATCCCGCCCTGGCGCCGGTGGGAGTGCTGCTGGCTGTATTTGGCTATGCCGTCGGAACCTACGGGGCCTGGCTCTGTGCCATCCTGATGCAGATGGTGAGTTAAATAGACGTCAGATGTCAGAGGTGAGAGGTGAGACGAGTTTTTCCAGTTAAAAAAACAATGATACATTAACGAGCAGGTGGTTTTAATAGCTAAAAAATGTAATTATCTGGCAAAGCACCCTTAAGCGTTTCACGCCTGACGTCTGTTTTAGAGACCTTTGCAGAACCTGCTATTTTGTTGGGAGGTAGTTGTACTGCCGACCTTGGTGACCTTTTAACGGGAGTACAACTTCCTCTGAACGAAGAAGTGAGGGTTTTGCCAAGCCCTCTTTTATTTAATTAAACCTTCGGCCGGCATATTCCGTACAAGCTTTATTACAGTTAATAACCCAAAACCAAGTTCGAAAGATTATGGCAGACAGAGTTGTACACACAAAAGTAACGGAAACGGTACGCGGCGGCATTACGTTGGGATCTGCGCTGGCGGTGACTATCTCCTGGTCCGTCAACAAATCGATCATATGGGCGATTATCCACGGTATATTAAGTTGGATATATGTGATATATTACGCCCTGTTTTACTAATCCAAACGGTGTGTCAAATGGATTTGAAAGAGGGCTTTTAAACCCGGGAGTATTGCCGAAATCCAGGGGTGGCGTATTCGAAACCCCTGTTTTATTAACAGAGGACTTTGCAAAACATTCGAATCACCGTTTGGAGGGAGTTGTACTCCCGTTTTATATGCTTGGAAGATCGGTGGTACAACCACCTTCCAACCAGGCATCAGGTTCTGCAAAGGCCTCTTGACAATAGAAATGAAAAATTCGGATACGCGTACATGCCGAAGGTGAAAACGATAGTTTTAAACGTCCTCTTCAAATCTGTGTCTACCGAAAAAGACCTATTAATTCAGATATAATTGATGACCAAGTATAAATTTATCTACCTGATCTGGTTGTTGCCGGGCTATCTCCTGTTCCTGACGGTACACCAGGTCCTGGTTTATGACGGAATTGGCGACACCTACAACAACGGCGAAAGCTATACCGCCCAGGTACTGGATTTTGACATTAAGAAGATCGCCTCCCAGACCAACGGGTACGTCGTCCTTGCATTCGAAACCGGAGAGGGAGAACGGATCGAACGCCGCCTCTCGCTGCCGATAGAGCTGGCGAGCATGATCACCGATCTGAGCCAGATCCCGATTCGATACCAGCAGGGGGCGTTTGAGGAGATTGTGCTGATGCCAACCTACAGCGAGCACCGGAACCTGGCGCTCAGCAATGCGGCCATATCGTTTATCGGGCTCCTGATTACCATCGGGGTTGCCTGGACGGCACACAAGTACGCAAGCCGGAAACTCACCGAAGGAGAAGAAAAGCTGGTCTTCGAACGGGTGGACCAGCCAGTAACCAGCGAGCAGTAAGCACCGGTTCGCATTTGTGACCTGATCCCGGACTACCCTTAAAAAAGTAATTTCCAGTTCCCAACAATGGAGCAGACAAACAACGAAGAGAAAGGAACCCTTTATCTCGTTCCCAATACATTAGGGAAAACGCCCGAAAACAATACTATTCCCGAATATGTGCTTTCCGTAATCCGCAAGCTGGAGATCCTGGTCGTCGAAAACATTCAATCGGCCGTGCGATACCTGCAGTGGGTGGGCAATACCGTCCCCGACTACGAAATTGAGTTCCTGTTGCTCGATAAAAATACTGCCGAACAGGAAAAAATCTCCTTCCTGCGGCCGCTTGAATCGGGGAATAATGTTGGCCTGTTATCTGAAGCGGGGTGCCCGGTGGTGGCAGATCCCGGCTCCGAACTGATTCGCATGGCCCATAAACGAAATATCAGGGTAGTCCCGCTGGTGGGCCCCTCCTCCATCCTGCTGGCCCTGATGGGATCCGGCTTTAACGGGCAGCAGTTCGCCTTTCACGGCTACCTGCCGATTGACGCAGAGAAACGCCGAAAGGCGATCCGGGAGCTGGAACAGGAATCGCGGAAGAACAACCAGACCCAGATCTTTATGGAGGCGCCGCACCGCAATGACGAGCTGTTGAAGGATGTTATCCATTGCTGCAGCGATTCGACCGAACTCTGCACGGCCACCAACCTTACACTGCCCGACGAACGGATCATTTCTCAATCGATAAGCAAATGGAAAAAGAGAGATCAGGTCTCCATCCACAAAGAACCGACGATCTTTCTGATTTCTACCGAAAATTAATCCACTCTACTCAACCGCTGCCGGCTGCTGTCCCTCAGAATAGGCCTCCAGTGGTACACAACTGCACATCAGGTTGCGGTCGCCATAGGCATCATCCACGCGACTGACGGCCGGCCAGAATTTATTAAACCGGAGACGATCAAGGGGAAACACCGCCCGCTCGCGGTCATACGGCCGGTCCCATCGGCTGCTCATTGCCACCCGCATGGTATGGGGAGCATTCCGCAGCAGGTTCTGTTCTTTGTCGGCCAGCCCGTCCTCAATCTCTCTGATCTCATCTCGTATGGCGATCATCGCCTCGCAAAAGCGATCCAGCTCCTCCTTCGATTCACTTTCGGTGGGCTCAATCATCAGGGTTCCCGGCACCGGGAACGACATGGTCGGGGCGTGGAACCCGTAATCCATCAGCCGCTTGGCGACATCCACCGAATCGATTCCCGCAGACTGCTTAAACGGGCGCAAGTCAACAATAAACTCGTGTGCCGTTCGCCCGTTCTTCCCGGTATAGAGCACCGGGTAATGATCTTTCAGCCGCTCTTTTAAATAATTGGAATTGAGAATAGCGACCTCCGTTGCCCGTTTCAATCCGCCGGCGCCCATCAGCTTGATGTATGCATAGGAGATTGACAGGATGCTTGCGCTGCCCCACGGTGCAGCTGAAATGCCGTGAATCGCCTGCTCCCCCCCGGTCGGAATGACCGCATTGGTCGGAAGAAACGGCTGAAGATGTTTTCCAGCCGCTATAGGCCCCATTCCCGGTCCACCGCCGCCGTGCGGGATACAAAACGTTTTATGCAGGTTCAGATGGCACACATCCGCGCCGATCTCCGCCGGACTGGTCAGCCCCACCTGTGCATTCATGTTGGCGCCATCCAGGTAAACGAGTCCCCCATGTTCGTGGATAAGAGCACAAATCTTCCTGATATCTTCTTCAAAAACGCCATGCGTAGAGGGATAGGTTACCATCAGGGCCGCCAGCCTCTCCTTGTTTGCCTCTACTTTGCCGGCCAGGTCCTCCAGGTCGATATTTCCGTGCTCATCACACTGGGTGACGACCACCTCCATCCCGGCCATTACGGCGCTTGCCGGGTTGGTTCCGTGGGCCGAATCGGGCACGATCGTCACGTTGCGGTGCTCCTCCCCACGGCTTCTGTGGAAGGCCCGAATCGCCATGAGACCAGCGTACTCTCCCTGGGCACCGGAATTGGGCTGGAGAGAGACCGCTTCAAAACCGGTAATCGCCTTGAGCTGCTCCTTCAACCGTTTAAAAAGGGTACGGTATCCCTCCGCCTGGTCTACCGGCGCAAAAGGATGAATCTTGGCAAATTTTGGCCAGCTCAGGGGTATCATCTCGGCAGTGGCGTTGAGCTTCATCGTGCAGGACCCGAGCGATATCATGGAGTGTACCAGCGAGAGATCCCGGTTTTCCAGTTGTTTGAGATATCGCAGCATCTCGTGCTCGGAATGGTACAGGTTAAATACCGGGTGCTCCAGGTAGGAACTTGTCCTCGTCAGTCGTTCGGGATAGTCGACTTCCGCCCTTTCTGACAGCTGATCCAGATCCACTTCCAGGTTGCGGCCCGTGGCTTTGGCAAAAATATCCAGCACCTGGGCAACATCATCAAGGTCTTTCACTTCATCAAAAGAGATCCCGATGCAGCCATCGCCAAAATAGCGAAAGTTCACCTGCTGTTTGAGCGCCTGTATCTCAATCGAACGCTGCTGTTCACGGGTTGTACAAACTTTTAGCGTATCAAAATACGTGGTATTTCCAACTTGAAAACCCAATTTCCCGAGTGCCTTTTCGGCTGTTTGGGCCAGCCCGTGAATGCGTTCGGCAATACGCCGCAGGCCCATGGGACCGTGATAAACGGCATAGAACCCGGCCATCACCGCCAGCAGCACCTGCGCCGTGCAGATGTTCGAAGTCGCCTTTTCCCGCCGGATATGCTGCTCACGAGTCTGCAGCGCCATTCGGTAAGCGGGGTTTCCCTCCGCATCCTGGGTTACCCCGATAATTCGCCCCGGTATTTTGCGCTGGTATTCTTCACGGGTTGCAAAGTAAGCGGCATGCGGACCGCCATATCCCATCGGTATGCCAAATCGCTGGGTTGATCCCACGACCACATCCGCCCCCATTTCGCCGGGCGGCGTCAGTATGGCGAGGCTCAGCAGGTCGGCGGCCACAACGGTTTTTACGCCTTGCTTCCCGGCTGCGTCAATCAGGCCGGTGTAGTCATAAACCTCCCCGCCGGTGGCGGGATACTGGAGCAGCATGCCAAACAGCTGTGGATCATTGATATCCACCTCTTCATGATCACCGATAACCAGCTTAATACCCTGGGGCTCCGCCCGTCCCCTCAGCACATCGATCGTCTGCGGGTGGCATTCTTCGGAAACAAAAAACGTGTGTGCATGCTTTCGCTTCGATCCCCTGCGCGAGGAATAGAGCATCGACATCGCCTCGGCGGCAGCGGTGCCTTCATCCAGCAGCGAAGCGTTGGCCAGTTCAAGTCCCGTAAGGTCCGAAACCATCGTCTGAAAATTAATCAGCGCTTCCAGGCGGCCTTGCGCGATTTCTGCCTGGTACGGAGTGTAGGAGGTATACCAGCCGGGATTTTCCAGCACATTCCGCTGAATCACATTCGGAGTCAGCGTATCATAATATCCCATCCCGATAAATGATTTGTAAATTTCGTTCTTGTCAGCCACCTCCCGGAATTGTTCCAGGAACCGGTATTCACTCATCGGCTCCTCCAGCTTAATATCCTCCTTCAGCCGGATATCACCGGGTACGGTTTCATCCATTAACTGATCAAGGGATTCCGCCCCGATTGTTTGTAGCATCTCGTTGACCTGTTTGTCATCGGGACCGATATGTCGATGCCAAAACCGCTCTTTATCAAAATTAATACTCATTTAGCTGATTTTTGGGTAAATAGTTTAGAAAGAATGGTTCTCATAACTTCGTTGATCTGCAGATCTTTACACACTTGCCATTAAATCATTAAATGGCCTTATCAGATTCACAAAAGGTAAGCAAGATGCGGATAAAATTACAGAGGCAACCAGACCCCGCATTGTCTTTTTTATAACGGTCAAAACTCTCGGTGCTGTACGCCTTGCCAATGGAAAATGTAAAAACAGGGAGACTCTGCACCAATACAGTGTTACACTCTTCTAAAGAGTGTTATAAAAAACCAGGGACTTTGGTCAGGGTCACCCCCCTGAGCGAATTCGGAACCACAGTTTATATCCCATAAATGAGGATTTCGAATTCGCGAAAATGCCGATATGGGCCAAAATAACGGTTTTGCAAAGGTCTCTTAAAATCTGGATTCGCACTTTTTTTAGCAACCCCGGGTATGTTCATCAAAACACAACAATATCAACTCCAGAAAGTTTATATTTTTTCAGGTTCACTTTTTTATTTTAGTTTAGAAGCGTTTTTAACAATGGCTCAACTGCCGAATTCCGACGATTTACTGTACCTGCAATCCGAAACTGTTACCTTCGGGCAGGCGCCGGATTCACAAGAGCTTCCATGTGTTATTCGTTGAACCAGCTTAATTTAACAACAGCGGGTATGATCCCTGACAAAACCGGTTTTCTCGTTACCCTTATCTTGTTTTTCACCCCTTTACTGGCGTTCACGCAAAGCCAGTCCAAATTGGTGGTAGAGCCCTCATCCCTTTCGCTCGAGGTGGATGAGCAGACCTCCCTGGACGCAACGGTTTATGATGCCAATGGCAAAGCTACGCAGGACACCGTTATTTTTTACTCCCGGGCCCGGGCCTCGGTTTCTGTTACGCCGGAGGGACAGGTAAAGGCGTTTGAACCGGGTCGTTTTGAAATTGTTGCCGTGGCCGTCAACCAGGGGGCCCAGCTTACGGAGATAGTACCCGTGGAGGTGGCCCACCCGCCTATCGAGACGATATCGCTTACGAACCTACCGGCAAATATTTATGCCGGGACTACGCTTCCCCTCCACTTCAGCGTGACTGATGCCAGCGGCAGGGAGCGAGATGAGGTGGATCTCGCGCTCTCCAGCTCCGACCCGTCGATTGCGGAAGTGAACCAATTCGAACAGCTTGCGGCAAAGAACCCCGGGATGGTCACCCTGACGGCTGCCGCAGAATCCATGAGCCGGTCGTGGAAACTGGAGGTGATCCCAAATCCGGTTGCAAAAATTCAGCTTACTGCAGATGCCTCCGAGGTGCGGACCGGGGATGTCGTACACCTGGAAGCCAAGCCGTTGACTTCCGAGGGAGAAACCGTAGCAGACGCTCCTGTCACCTACTCTTTCACATATACCGGGGGTGAGGGACGCGGCGAAGGAGCAGCCGGTAAAATTGAACAGGACGGTCGCTTTGTGGCCAATAAACCGGGACTGTACACGCTGATCGCCAAGTCGGCATCCGCCGTGGATGAGCA
The DNA here is from genome assembly GCF_043951955.1 of Halalkalibaculum sp. DA384. Taxonomy (NCBI): domain Bacteria; kingdom Pseudomonadati; phylum Balneolota; class Balneolia; order Balneolales; family Balneolaceae; genus Halalkalibaculum; species Halalkalibaculum sp. DA384. Next base: position 60,594 of record NZ_JBINJE010000025.1, read on the forward strand.
TATGATCCGCGTAACGCCCCGTAACGTTCAGAAGGACCTCAGGGTTGTGGGCCACGGGCAGGTACTGGACAAGCACACCTCCGACCTGTGGGTGTGGGAAGGTGTTGACGGTCGCGACTATGCCGTGACCGGAACCTGGGGGGCGGCCGGCGAAGCTTTTTTCTGGGATGTCACCGATCCGGCCAAGATGCAGATTGTCGATACTGTTACCGTAGATGCCCGTACGGTCAACGATGTGAAAATCTCTGAAGATGGCCGTATTTGCGTGTTGACAAGGGAAGGCGCCTCCGACCGCAAAAACGGGATTGTCATCCTGGATGTGACGGATCCCCGAAATGTCAAACGAATTAGCGAATACAACGAGGGACTGACGGGAGGAGTGCACAATGCGTTCATATGGAACGATCACGTGTTTGCCGTCAACAACGGTCGGCGCTACGATATCATCAATATTGAAGATCCCGCGAATCCCAAAACCGTCAGCCGGTTTGAGCTGGATACGCCCGGCCATGCGGTCCATGATGTTTGGGTGGAAAACGGGATAGCCTACTCCTCGAACTGGAAAGACGGCGTGCAGATTGTTGATGTGGGAAGTACCCCGCAGGCCCATACTCCCGAAAAGCACGATGCGGGGGTTGGCTCTCCGGATAACCCTGTAAAGCTCGGCAGTTACACCTATCCGAGCGGGTGGAATCACGCGGCATTTCCCTTCAAGAGTCAATCGACCGGTGACTTCTACGTCATTGCCGGCGATGAGGCATTTCCCAACGGCATAGCGATCCGCGACCAGCCGACGATTCCCGACGGATGGATCCACTTCATCAAGTTCGAGGATGGCTGGGATCAACCCCGTGAAGTGGCGCGTTACCAGGTGCCGGAAGCGGGAACGCACAACTTCTGGGTCAAAGGCGATACTCTCTATGTGGCCTACTACAATGCGGGACTCCGGGTCGTGGATATTTCCGGTGACCTGATGGGGAACCTGTATGAACAGGGGCGTGAAATTGCAAAATTTTTGCCGATGCACCACGAGGCGATCGTTCCCAACGCCGCCATGAGCTGGGGGCCACAGCCCTACAAAGGATATATTTTTGTATCTGACTGGAACTCAGGCTTGTGGGCACTCAAACTGGAGGAGAATACCCGTCGGAGTTCACGTTAACTTTAGTTATCAGTTATTGGTCATTAGTTGATTTGTATTTTTCGCTGGTATCGGTTGCAGCCTCGATCTTTATTTGCTCACGACAGTTCGGTGGCTCATTTCCTAATGTAATGTAGAAATCTCGTTGAAGAAGACTTTATAAAATATACAGTTTCAATTACAATCTCTTTCAAAAAGCGATAATATTGGCATCCGTTGGGAGCAAAACGACAGGCAATTCATTTTGGGAATCTACCTGAAATATTCCCGGCTCGCTTCCTGTTTTCTGGTTTCAGACTTGCAAAAACTTTGACTCTTTTCCTTATGAAAAATTCAGACTTATCCAGATCAGCGCTTTTTTTAGCCGTTTTTGCAGCTATTTGCTGCTTCACCCTGTGGCCATTTGAGCGGGCCACGGCCCAGCAATACCGGGTGTACGTGGCGGCAGAGTCGGACGATGAGGTCGCCCTGGTCACGTTTGATGCCAACACGGGTCAGGGTTTTGTGGAGGATGTCGTTGGGGTCGGCCAGTACCCCACCGAAACCGAGGGGCCGCACGGCATTACCGTATCCCCTGACGGCGACCACTGGTTTGTCTCGGTAGCCCACGGCAATCCCTACGGGTGGCTGTACAAGTTTACGACGGGAGATAATAACTTTGTAGAACGAACCGAGCTGGGGCTTTTTCCAGCAAGCATGGAAGTTTCTGCGCTGACCGGCCTGCTGTATGTAATCAACTTTAACCTGCACGGCGATATGGAACCAAGTACCGTTTCAGTGGTGGATCCCGAAGCGATGGAAGTAGTCAGGGAGATAACAACCGGCATCATGCCCCACGGATCCCGCATCAGCAGCGACGGCAAGCGGCAGTATCACGTCTCAATGATGACAGATGAATTGATGGAGATCAACACCCTGACAATGGATATTTCACGCCGGCTGAATGTGGCCCCTGAAACCTCCGCCTCCGCCGGCAGCCCGGATGCCACGATGCATCAAGCCTCTCACAACGCGCATCCCAAGCCCCGGGCCAAACCGACCTGGGCCGATCCACATCCCGCAAAATCCCTGGTATATGTGGCCAACAACGGTTCGGATGAGGCAGTGGAGGTCGATACAAAATCCTGGAAAGTGACACGCAGATTCAACACGGGGAAAGGTCCCTATAACCTGGAAGTCAGCCACGACGGGAAACTGCTGGTTGTCACCTATAAAGGAGAGGGGGCAACGGGCGTTTGGGACCTGGAAGAGGGTCGCGAACTGGCAAAAATTAAAAACAGCCGTCTTGTTTCCCACGGAGTCTCCATCTCACCGGACAACCGCTTTGCTTTCATCTCTGTAGAGGGAAAAAACGGGGAACCAGGCTCTGTGGATGTCATCGACCTGCATAAGCTGGAACTCGCCGAAGTTATTGAAGTGGGCAAACAGGCGGGCGGCATCATGCACTGGAAGATGACTGAGGAGTAAGTAACTGTTGATATCTTCGATGCTTTTCCTGTTGCAGTCCCTCCCCTTCTCATTTTACGAAACTGTTTCCATCAGTATTTTCATGGATATCAAGTTATCGCCAGGCAGAAAGAGCATCTGCTGACCGGTCATCCAGCACAATCATTGTAAAGCCCGCACAACCCAGCTTGTCGTTATAACTCGAGCAGTCTGCTGTAAGTGAGGCAAGGATGAATGTAGAATCAGGGATAACGAATTCCGGGTCCCGAAGGCGAGCATGAAAACCACCCTGCGTACGGGGCTGCTGACGGTTGAAGACGCCGGCTGGCAATGGGATGGAGCCTATCTCCCGCGACACGGCCCTTCCCCTCTGCCGCCCGGCAGAGGGATTTTTTATCTTCTCAATATTATGCCGGTATCTTTTTCTCCTTAAGATGGTATCTTTTTTTGTATAAGATGGTATCTTTTTTTCAGGAGCTATTGCCCCGGTTGTTTAGGTCCTTTCTTTGTTCATTTTTTCATCGAAGAAAAACGAAAAAAAGCCGCTGAGGATGGGAATTATGATGAAGAACTAGAAATGATGAATTTCGAAGGGGTGATCGTATTAACGTGTCAAGCAATTGTTCCGATACCGGAAGAAGTGCTGTCTGACGAGGGAGCGAGCTACAAAATATACAACTTGGTCTTTCCCGGCCTTGAATGGGGCGCGGAGGCCGAAGCCGGCGTTTGTGGATGTTGCACCGGTGAGAACCTTGATAGCGGGCAGCCGGCGTGACGGACCATCAACATCCACGCCTGCACAGGCTGCAGCGGGTGCCCCATTCACCGCCTTGAGTTTTTGGTTCCTTTTGTATTAAGACAAAAGGGACCCCTCGGTTGGGGAAATCGTCTCCTGTTTCACATTCAGGCTTCGTTATCTTCCTTCCTTGTTCATTTTTTGTACGGCCAAAAAACGAACCAAAAAAGCCGCTGGGGAATGGTAGATGTTCCCCTTACCAGCTCGTTCCCGGCCGG
>NZ_JBINJE010000026.1:0-58305 GCF_043951955.1 Halalkalibaculum sp. DA384
AGTGAGCACCTCATGTTTCCTTCAACGAAGTGCACGGCCCAATTTCGCAGCTATTTGTGAGGATACCCAAATTTGAGCTACCGGGTACTTCCGCTGGATATCATAATATCATTGGCTTAAGCCGTAATTTGTTCTACTTCGTGAATAATCCGGGTTAAAGGTCACAAAGGTCGGTAGTACAACTACCTCCCAACAAAATAGCAGGTTCTGGTTCTGCATAGGCCCCTAGTATTAACTATGCGTGCAGTCTGCGCAAGGTGCTCTTCAGCGGCGTCTTCATTTTTTAACGTGAGCAAGCACGCTTGCACGGCTATTTCCATCCATCGCCTTGCTGAAAAGAAAATATATCGGCGAGGTTAATCCGCGTCAGCCAGATAAAAAAAGGCATTGAAAGGTGGCTGTCGATTCCATATTGTCAATTGCCCTCGGAAAACAGGAATCTCCCGGATATAAATCGGGTTTTATTTCATACCTTCATAATTAATATAAAGTTGCTTGCACGTTAGGAGTGAAGCATTAAATGGAAGATCCGAATATAACTCAATAACCTGACGATATTGTTGTCTTTATCTGACATATGGGTTCTGCTGGCCGGCCTGGGGCTGTTCCTGTTCGGGATATACCTGATGGAAGATGCGATTAAAGCACTGGCCGGCCGTTCATTCAAGCAGTTTGTCCGGCGCTACACCAGCACGACCGCCCGCGCGGTATTGACGGGGCTCTCCACCACCTCTCTGCTGCAGAGCAGCTCCGCCATCATGCTGATGGTGCTGGCATTTGTCGGAGCCGGAGTTATGACGCTGCAGAACGCAGTAGGAGTGGTGCTGGGGGCCAACATCGGAACCACGATCACGGCCTGGATTGTAGCTGTTTTCGGCTTTAAGATAAGTATCGAAAGCATCGCCCTGCCGATTATTGCGCTGGGAGGAATCGGATTGATTTTTTCCACGGAAAAGCCACGCTTGCGGAGCACAAGCAAGCTGCTGCTTGGGTTCGGCCTGCTTTTTCACGGGCTGGACTATATGAAGGGAGGCGTTGAACAGCTTACCACCCTGTTTGACATCGAGTTGATAGCGGGGGTGGGGATGTGGCTTTTTGTTTTTGCCGGAGTTCTGCTGACCGCCCTGATGCAGTCCAGCTCAGCCACTATCGCCATTGTGCTGGCCGCCATAAGTACGGAGCTGATCGAATTCAGGGCCGGGGCGGCCATGGTCATCGGCGCTAATGTGGGAACGACCGTAACCGTAATATTAGGGGCCCTGGGTGGGATCCAGATCAAAAAGAAAGTGGCCTGCGTACACCTTCTTTTTAATGTGTTAACCGCGGTGGCAGCCCTGCTGCTGTTGTCACCGCTGGTTTGGGTTATTGAAGTTGGACTCGGATGGCGCCAGCAGGTTGTGCTGGGTATCGCCCTGTTCCACACCCTTTTTAACTTGATCGGGCTGGTCCTGTTTATACCTCTGATCTCATCGGTCGCGAGCCTGGTGGACCGCCTGTTTCCGGAACCGGTGCATACGTTCACGCACTACATACAGAATACTCCTCCGGAAGTTTCTGATGCGGCGTTGACGGCGTTCAACAAGGAGATCCTCCATCAATACAAGGAGTCACGGAACTTTCTCGTCAAGCTGTACGAGCTGGAGAAATGTCCACCGCTTCAGCATACCACCCCGTCACCGGCGGATCACGCATTTACGGGGTCAATCGGTGAGTTCTATCTTCGTTTGAAACAGCTGCACGGAGAAATATTTGATTACTACGCCCGGATATCTGCTGCTGAGCTGGAGAACGAGGAGTCGAAGCTGCTGGATCATTACCTCCGTTCAAGCCGGAGTATAATGAATGCGGCTAAAAACTTGAAGGATATTAAAAGTGAACTCGACGAGTTTTCCCTGGCGGAGAGTTCTTTTCTCGGCAATGCACCAGCGCAGTTTCAGTCGCGGCTCGTGGAGTTTATCCTGGCTCTCGATGCTCTCTTTAAGGAACCTGAGAAAAATACAACAGAAATTTCAAAAACTTTAAACAGTACATTTATTAAAGTTGAGGAGCAGGATCGCCTGTTTATACGTGAGAGCTCCGAGGCGATACGAAGAGGAGCGCTTGATGATGTCAAAGCAACCAGCCTGCTGATGGCAAACCGGCTGTTTACCCAGTCTTGCCGGATGATCCTGCTGAGCCTGCGCAGCTTGCTGCTGGCCGATATTTCGGAAGAGGAGAGCAGCAAGCGGTATGTTGGCACGCCCCGGTCGGCAAACGCGCGCATCAGTGCCGGAACAGATTTCGACCAGCTGTAAAGATTATCATTTTCGCTCTTTGCCTTTGCGGGCTAAAACTACTAACTTTCGCCGCTTCAGATGGACAGATACATTCTTGCCCTTACCCCGGTAAGAAGAGTTAACACCGAAAGACAGAGAAGCTTTTTTAAAATTTTAACCATATCAACAATTGATAAGTAAATGAATAAAGGAACCGTTGCACAAGTTATTGGGCCGGTCGTCGACGTAGACTTTGATCAGGGAGAGATTCCCCCGGTTCTAAACGCCCTGTATATTGATCGTGAAGATGGATCGAAATTGTACCTGGAAGTAGCACAACATCTCGGTGAAAATCGCGTGCGTACCATCGCAATGGACAGTACGGATGGTCTGGTGCGAGAGATGGAAGTCGTTGACACGGGTGATCCTATCTCGATGCCGGTTGGCGAAGATATCAAAGGACGACTTTTCAACCTTGTGGGAGAGCCCATCGACGGGCTTGAGCCTCCCAAGGGAGATAAGCGGTACCCTATTCACCGATCAGCCCCGAGCTTTGAAGATCTTGCGACCTCGACGGAGATGCTCGAGACCGGGATCAAGGTTATTGATCTTCTATGCCCGTATGCCAAAGGGGGGAAGACCGGCCTGTTCGGAGGTGCCGGTGTGGGGAAGACGGTTCTCATCCAGGAATTGATTAACAACGTGGCCAAAGGGCACGGCGGACTCTCGGTATTTGCCGGGGTTGGGGAGCGTACGCGCGAGGGAAATGACCTGATGCGCGAGATGCTCGAGGCCGGAATTATCGATTACGGGAAAGAATTTAACGAGTCGATGGAAGAGGGCAATTGGGACCTGGATAAGGTGGACATGGAAAAGCTGAAGGATTCCAAGGCCAGTTTCGTGTTCGGGCAGATGAACGAACCGCCCGGGGCACGCGCCCGTGTTGCACTTTCGGGATTGACTATTGCCGAGTATTTCAGGGATGAAGTTTCCCGCGATATCCTTTTCTTTATTGACAACATCTTCCGGTTTACCCAGGCGGGCTCCGAAGTATCGGCTCTGCTGGGACGAATGCCGTCAGCGGTGGGATATCAGCCGACGCTGGCTACTGAGATGGGCGACCTGCAGGAGCGGATTACCTCTACCAAGAATGGGTCTATTACTTCCGTACAGGCGGTATATGTACCGGCCGATGACCTGACAGACCCCGCACCCGCAACAACGTTCGCTCACCTTGATGCTACAACCGTACTGAGCCGCGCACTCACACAGATCGGTATCTATCCTGCGGTGGATCCGCTGGATTCCTCTTCGCGAATTCTGGATCCCAAAATTGTTGGAGAAGAGCATTACGATACCGCCCAGCGTGTTATCGAAATTCTGCAAAAGTACAAGGATCTGCAGGATATTATCGCCATTCTGGGTATGGATGAGCTTTCGGACGAAGACAAGACGACCGTTGCCCGCGCACGTCGCGTACAGCGTTTCCTCAGTCAGCCGTTCTTCGTGGCCGAGCAGTTTACCGGCCAACCGGGGAAATACATGAATATTGAAGACACGGTAAAAGGCTTCAAGAAAATTCTGAATGGTGAACTCGATCACCTGCCGGAAAATGCGTTTCACCTCGTTGGCACCATCGAGGAAGCCGAAGAGAAAGGTGAGCGCCTGCTCGAAGAAGCCGAAGCAGAAGCCGCTGAATAGAACAAAATTCCAAACCTCCGGGTTGTCAAAAGCCCGGAGGTTTTATTTAAATTCCATCTTTTGATTTTGATATGAATAATTTTGAAGCACAAATTCTAACGCCTGAAGGCTCAGTGTTCGATGATCAGGTGACCGGCGTACAGGTGCCTGGTGCATTAGGTAGTTTTGAGATTAAGACGCTGCATGCCAGCATCATCTCCACACTCAAAACCGGCCGTATCCTGGTCCGTAAAGCTGACGGCGGGGAACAATATTTTGCGGTAAGCGGGGGATTCGTTGAGGTACACGACAACAAGCTAACTCTCCTGGCTGAAGCGGCTGAACCTGTTGACAAGATTGATATAGAGCGTGCCAGGGCTGCCAAGGAACGGGCAAAAGAACGCCTTGAGTCGGATAAGGATTCCATCGACAAAGAGCGGGCCCGAAAAGCGCTGGAACGAGCTGAAAACCGAATTAAACTGGCAGCCAATTTTTCGGTTACAACGCAGTAGCTTTCAGGTGCTAAAAAGCTTATCTAAAGGAGCTTCCGCAACGGGGGCTCCTTTTTTTGTTGATCCTGGCTGCGTGGCAAAAAATCCTAAACCTCCACTTCAGCCGCGTCCAATTCGGATAGCCCGTTAAAGATAATATTGCTCAAATTCCAGCACCTGCAACCTGCAACCGGTCACCTACCCCTACCAGCCAATACGTCCCTTTTTCTCCCCTTTGACGGGCTGGATATTCGTTTCATCCGAATTATAGAGTAGCGATTCACTAAACCCGGCGGGCGGCTCAAACGCCTCGTAGCTCCAGTTGACTTCGGGATCATTCTTGGCAGCGTTAATAAAGGTTCCTACAATGGGCAGGGCTGTACGCGCACCCTGACCGATACTGTAACTGATGTCGTTCCGGAACCGGATTTTTCGATCCTCTCCGCCCACCCATGCACCCATGACTATGTGGGGCATCATGGCGACAAACCAGTTGTCTGCAGCGTCCTGGCTGGTACCGGTTTTGCCGGCGACATCCTGGGTTACTCCATAGCTGTTTCGCAGGCGCACGCCCGTTCCATATCCCCAGTCGCCCCCACGGATAACGCCCCGCATCATATCAATCATGATATAGGCCGTTTCGGGACTGATCACTTCTTCAGGATAATTGGAATGATATTCTTCCAGTATATTTCCTTCCTTGTCCTCAATACGGGTGATGGCGATAGGTTTAAAATGAACGCCCTGGTGGGCAAAAGTCGTATAGGCGCTGACAAGGTCAAGCAGTGATACCCGGGCCGTACCCAGGGCAATGGAGGGGTATGCCTCGACACCGGACATATCTATTCCCATATTTTGAGCCATCGATTTTATTTTTTGGGCGCCGGACTCCAGGTCTTCCAGTTTGTTGGTGTTGGGATGGCCTGAGATCTCTGGCAGCAGCCGCACCGTAACATTGTTCAGGCTGCGGGCCAATCCCTGGCGCAGGGGCAACATTTCAGGACCTGCCGGCACAGAGGGATCTTTCGGAGCCCAAACGCGACCCGAGCGGTCATAAAATTTGGTCGGGTATTTCAAAAATTTGTGGTATGGCCGATACCCGTTGTCAATGGCAACGGCGTAAACAAACGGCTTGAACGTGGAACCCGCCTGCCGTTTTGACTGATATACGTGATCAAACTGCACATTCCCGTAATCATAGCCGCCCACCCAGGTCAAAATATTTCCGTTATTGGGATTTATGGAAACAAAACCGGCCTGCAGGCGCGTGCTTACCCGCTTGACGGAATCCACAAAAGCGCTGTCGGCCATCAGGGTTTCAAAGACCACCGATTCCTGGTTGGTATTCAGTTTTGAAAAGGCATTTTTATAACGGTCGGTCTCGCGGATAAAATCCTGCAGGAATTTGGGATATCTCTTCCAGTAGATATCCATATAATCGCCACCGGGGGAGGTCCACTCATCCACAAAAATTGTCTGCAGCGAATCAAGCTTCTGCTTCAGGGCCTGCTCGGCATGCATCTGCAGGCGCGAATCGATCGTGGTGTGGATGGTTAGGCCGTCTGTGTAAAGGTCATACCCGTTTTCCCGGGTCCAGTCCATTATCTGCTGGCGAATATATTCCCCGAAATAGCGGCTCTCACGTCCCGACTTTGAGGGGGGATGATAATTCAGGGAGATCGGTTCTTCAGAAAGTTTATTGAATACCTCCTGGCTGATAAAGTCACGTTTCATCATTTGAAAAAGCACCGTGTTCCTGCGCTGCTGAGACCGCTCAGGAAATAACCGCGGGTTGTAGGCGTACACGGCATTGACCGAACCCACCAGGGTAGCGGCCTCGGAGATAGTAAGATCTTTGGCGGTTTTGCCATAGTGGGTTTCGGCCGCCACTTCAATACCCATGGCGCTGTTGCTGTATTCCACCGTGTTGAGGTACATCTCGATGATTTCGCGCTTGGTATAGTTCTGTTCAAGCTGGATCGCCGTTATCATCTCGCGCAGCTTCCGGATAACGGAAAACTCACGGCCAATTTTTTTGTAGAGGTTTCTTGCCAACTGCTGGGTCAGGGTGGATCCGCCCTGGATGTCGCCAATCCCCAAACCGGCGCGAACAAGGTGGTAGGGGATGGCCAACGTCCGGACCATGTCGATTCCCCAGTGGTCATAAAAACGGTGATCTTCTACGGCAACGAGGGCGTTAACTACATGGGGGGAGATCTCTTCCAGCGGTACCCAGCGCCGGTTTTCGGTGAAATACTTGTCCAGAACAACCCCGTCACGGCTTTTGACCAGGGAAGCGATCGCTGTGTCTGGATTTTCCAGCTGGTCGATAGAGGGCAATCCCTGGAAAAGGTAGTAGGTGAACGCGGCACCCACGAGGAAAAGCACGGAGAACAGTATGGCCGCCGCACGCACAATTTTTTGGCGGGCTATGGATGTTTTGTTTCCGGGACCGTCCTGGTCTTCCGCCTGTTGTTGTTTTCGCTCCTCAATAATTTTTCGGCGATATTCCGGATCATTAAAATATCGATCCATTTCATCGCCGTTGTAACTCGAATCACTCATGTTGGTTTTCTGCCGTATAAAAATTATTCAGTTGTCTTGATGCGTCGTTCCAGACAACGATATTTAAGCCTTCGTTATTATATAACGCCATCGTTCTGTGTTTATAGAAAGTACCCAAATTTAAAAAGGTTCCGAAGTTAAATTCTTTTTTCCGGGGCAAATGATCGTGACCGCAGATGATTATGTCCGTGTTGGTCGTCTTCAAGTTCTGCCTGCCCCAACGATTCAAGGTGCTCTCATCTTCCCGGAGAGAGCCAAAGCGTCGGTTAAGCCGTGAAAACCATTTCATCACCCACAACCCCGCCCGGGGCGCCAGCAGGGTTTGATAAAAAGAGATGAACGTTTTGTTCCGCAACAGCCGGTGCAGGGGAGGGCGAAGCAGCTCACCACTCTCGTTCGGGATGCCGTCGCCATGGAGCAACAGCAGGTTCCGGCCCCGGATCTTCAGCGTCTTGTATTCCGGTTCCAGCGTAAAACCGATCTCCTCAAAATAGGACCGGGTCCAGTTGTCGTGATTTCCCGTTATATACAAGGTCGGCCCAAGCTCGTTGTTATATTCTCTAAACCGCTCGTTGACTTTTTTACCCAGTTCAGGGACGTGGCCCGGGAACTCCATCCAATAGTCAAAAAGATCGCCGAGGATAAATATTTTTATCCCGTTGGACTGGCAGTGGTCGATGAGGCGAATCAGCTGCCGCTCCAGCTCCCGGTTTTCATTTTCCGCAAAGCCTCCCAGGTGGACATCTGAAAGGAACAACAGGGGTCGTGCGGCGGTTTCAGGCGGTTGCATTATGCCGGGTCTACCGCTTTCGTTTGACAATGAACTGGATCAGGTCCCGGAAGGCATCGCGGTCGGGACTTTCCGGCAGGGTGGAGAGCTTGTCTACAGCACGCGAGGCGTAATTATCCATGATGGCACGGGCGTATTCAATACCGCCTTTTTCGTGTACAAAGGAGACAATATCTTCAATCTCCTGATCCTTCTTTTTGCGCTTGCGCATGAGGTAACGGATGCGGGTCCGTTCGGCCAGTGAGGCGTTTTCCAGCGCCTTGATCAGCGGGAGGGTAACCTTGCGCTCCTTGATATCGTTTCGGCGCGGCTTGCCCACGTCGTCGATACCGTAATCAAATAGGTCATCCCGTATCTGGAAGGCGGTGCCTACGCACATCCCGATATCGTGCATTTTCTGGTGCATTTCGGGATCCTCGCTCGTGGAGATCGCACCGCACTCGCAACAAGAGGCAATAAGGCTGGCGGTTTTCTCGGAGATCACCTTGAAATAATACTCCTCTGTCATGTTGAAAAGTCGGGCGGCCTTAAACTGGCGCAACTCGCCTTCACTCATGCTTTTTACCGCTTCTGAGAGTACTTTCAACAGTTTGAATTCATCGTTGTCCAGCGCAATCAGCAATCCCTTCGAGAGGAGGAAATCTCCCAGCAGTACTCCCGCTTTGTTCTTCCACACCTTGTTGATACTCAGAAAACCGCGCCGGGTATCGGCCTCATCGACTACATCGTCATGGATGAGGGTGGCGGTGTGGAGCAGCTCTATCATCGTAGCGGCCACGTAGCTGCGCTCATTTACCTCACCGAACAGGCGTGCCGACATGAATACAAGCGTGGGGCGGATCTCTTTTCCTTTCTGTCGGAGCAGATAATCCACTATCTTGTCGAGTAAGAACACATCGGTTCGGAGCGCCTTTTTGTAAAAAGAGCGAAATTCACTGAGCGGTTTAGACACAGGGCTGGTTATTTCAGCCAGTGTTTTTCTGCCTCGCCGCTTGAACGATGTTGCCTGATCTAATTGTGTTTCAATCATTTAGGAATTTAAGTAGCTTGAAAAATTCATCACTTAAATTAGCTTGAAATTTAAAGAATATTAAGGTTTTATACTCCTCGCTTTGAAGTTGTGAGTATAATAAATTTTGAGCGGTCTGTTGGCGAATATATTTTGCCTCTGAAACGACACTAATTTAACTATTTACGAAAGGTTCTCATGTTGAATATTGATATTGCGAAGGCTCGGTCATTCCTCTCAGACAACGAATTTGACGAAGCTGTGGGCCGGGCGAAGGAAAGTTTTGAACTGGTGCAGTCCGGCCGGGGAGAAGGAGCCGAAATGCTGGGTTGGCGCACCCTGCTGTCCGATCCCAATGATGCGGAGCTGGAGCAGATCGAAACGCTGGCCGGCCAGATCCGTGCGGATGCCGATGTGTTTGTTGCCTGTGGAATCGGGGGGTCATACTTGGGGGCTCGTGCGGTTATCGATGCCCTTACCGGTTTTTTTGGCAGCGACGGGCCGGAAGTGATCTTTGCCGGCCACCACATCAGCGGTAAATACCTGAACCAGTTGATTGAGTACCTGGAGCAACCCAACGAAGAGGGAGACCCCAAGAGCGTGTATGTAAATGTGATTTCGAAGTCGGGCAGTACGCTGGAGACCGCCCTTTCCTTCCGGGTACTCCGGAAGTGGATACACGAGCAGTATGACCAGCCGGAAGATCGCATAATCTGTACGACCAGCCGGCAGGGCGGGGTGCTGAATCCGCTGGTGGATGAGTACGGTTACCACAAGTTCGTGATTCCCGATGGGGTGGGCGGGCGCTTTTCGGTATTGACGCCGGTGGGCCTTCTGCCTGTTGCAGCGGCGGGCATCGACATCAAAGCCCTGGTTTACGGGGCGGTTTCTAAATACAGGGAAATCGAGGAAGATCCGGTCGATGCCATCCGTTATGCCGCCGCCCGTTACGCGCTGTACAAAAGCGGTAAGGATATTGAGGTGATCACATCGTTTGAACCGGAGCTGCAGTACATGGGCCGCTGGATGCAGCAGCTGCTGGCCGAGAGCGAAGCGAAGGATGGAGAGGGGCTGTTTCCCACCGTTTCCACATATTCCACCGATCTGCACTCCCTGGGCCAACTGATCCAGCAGGGAAAACGGAATTTGCTCGAAACGTTTCTCGTCGTTAAAAATGCGGGAGTAAGCAAAACGATTGAATCGTCAGATAAAAATATCGATGGACTCGAATACCTGGCGGGCAAGACGTTTCACGATATAAACAGCAAAGCCCTGGAGGGAACCATTGAAGCTCATACCCGGGGAGACGTTCCCTGCATAAAACTGATTATGGATAAGCTCAATGCCCGGAATATCGGTGCATTTATCTATCTGCTGGAAGTCGTCACGGCTATCTATTGTTACAGTCTCGGGGTAAATCCCTTTAATCAGCCCGGCGTGGAGGATTACAAAAGTGCCATGTATAAACTCCTGGGCAAATAGTGGGAGGTGTTGCAGGTTGCAGGTTGAATGTTAAATGTTGAAGGTTGAAGGTTGTCCACTAACCTGTAACCTGTAACCTGTAACCTGTAACCTTCAACCTGCAACATGTAACCTGCAACCACCCCAACGAGGCTGTTTAATAATTACTATGACTTCCTGCTAAATATAAATATGCTAAAGAGGTTTAATTCATGACTGAGGAAGCGAAATTCGGCAATGACAAGCTGAAATTTATTGCCATTGCGGGGAATATCGGTGCGGGCAAATCTTCGCTGACGCAGCTGCTCTCCAGGCATTTTGACTGGGAAGCATTTTTTGAGTCGGTCGACAACAACCCCTATTTGTCGGATTTTTATGATGACATGCGCCGGTGGAGTTTTAACCTGCAGATCTATTTTTTGTCCAGCCGGTTTCGCCATCATAAAAAAATGATCGACCAGGGCAAAAACTTTGTTCAGGACCGTACCATCTACGAAGATGTGGAAATATTTGCCAAAAACCTGCATGACATGGGACTGATGAGCGACCGTGATTTCAATAACTACCAGGTTCTGTTCCATGAGATGACAAGCTACCTTCGTCCACCCGACCTGCTGGTTTACCTGCGCGCGCAGGTTCCGACTCTGGTACAGCAGATCCAGGCACGGGGACGCGATTACGAGAGCTCTATTCGGATCGAATATCTGGAACGGCTGAATCGTTTATATGAAGACTGGATCGATGAGTACCCACACGAAAAGCTTATTATAGACACTGATGACATCGATTTTGTGAATGACCAGGAAGATCTGGGGAGGGTTATCGAGCTTGTTGAGCAGCGGATGTTTGGGTTGTTTAATGAATTGCAGTAAAAGGCAATAATTCATAACTTTGCCAGCTATTGTGGATAAGGAAAAACTAGAGTTCAAAATTGTTGAAATTCCGGAAGGCTCCAGCGAACGCACGCTCGGGCTCGACCGTGAAGATCTGGATCTGGGCGATTACCCCTTTTTGGGAGGGAGTATAGATCTGTCCTTCTACCGGACGCTCCATTTTATCCGCGTCGATTTTACGGTCGATTCCGATATCGAACTTGTTTGCGACCGTTCGCTGGAGCCCTTTGAATATCCTATAAAAGCGGACTATGAAGTGCTCTTTAAAGTAGATGTGAAGGAAGAGACCGAGACCGAAGAAGGAGCTGTTCGACGGTTCAACTTCAGTTCAAACACATTGAATATTGAAGAGGAAGTCCGCGACACGATTTTGCTCAATATTCCCATAAAAAAATTACATCCTAAATACCTGGATGAGCAGGGAAATCCCCGCGATTTCCAGGAAAAGTCGTTTGGAGACCTGAAAGAGGAGGAAGAGGATTCCGAACTGGCCGATCCCCGCTGGGAAAAACTGAAGAAACTTAAAGACAACTAACGAAAACATTATTAGATAAATGGCACATCCAAAGCGTAGAACATCCAAATCGCGTAGAAATAAACGGCGCTCTCACCACAAAGTGACCGAACCAACCCTGGCGGAATGTTCCAACTGTGGTGCCTACCACCGTTATCACCACGTTTGCCCGGAATGCGGTTATTACCGCGGGCGGCAGGTACTAAATGTAGAGCAATAATCACTCCAGATCTAATCGTAATTACATGATTATAGCTGTTGATGCTGCGGGGGGGGATCATTACCCGGAAAGCCCGGTAAGGGGAGCCATGGAAGCGGTAGAAGAGCGAGATTCACTTCATGTTGTTCTGCTCGGCCCGGAAGATATGGTACGGAAGGAGTTGGACAAACACGGGTATGACGGAGATAAGATCTCCGTACAAAATGCCCCCGAGATTATCGGGATGGATGAGTCTCCGGCACAGGCGGTAAAAAGCAAGAGGAATTCCTCAATCGTCGCCGGTCTGGGAATGCAGAAGGCGGGCCAGTGCAACGGGTTTGTCAGTGCCGGAAATACCGGTGCCCTGCTGGCTGCATCAACATTTATCCTGGGAAAACTTGAAGGGGTTACTCGTCCCACGATTGCAGCTACGTTTCCGACCATCAAAGGCTTTCGCCTGCTGCTGGATGCAGGAGCGAACCTGGAGGTAAGGCCCGAAATGTATTTCCAGTTTGCCCAAATGGGAGCGATTTACGCGAGTGAAGTGATGAAGATCAGCGATCCCAAAATTGGGCTTATTAATATCGGGGAGGAGAAGGAGAAGGGGACCGAGGTGGTTAAAGAGGCGTATAAACTGTTGGAGCCCTTGCCTGAATTTGTCGGCAACATTGAAGGCGGCGATATCTTTAATGCCGCTGCTGACGTGTATGTGTGCGACGGTTTTGTCGGTAACGTCCTGTTGAAATTCGGGGAATCCATACCCCGCGCGGTGAACAAGATTATAGAATCTCAGCTTAAGAAAGAAGCTGAGCGAGGCAAGCCGCAGAGTCCACCCACCGAACTGCTTCAATCTTCCCTTTCCATGTTTAATCCCGAAAACGTTGGCGGAGTCCCGTTTCTGGGAGTCAATGGTGTCAGCATGGTGGGACACGGGGGCAGTTCGGCCCTGGCCGTCAAAAACATGATTTTCAACGCGGTAAAGTGCGTTGAAAATAATATCAATGAAAAGATTATCGCATCTCTCAACAGTTAATTCTAAAAGTATTTCATGGCTGAACTAAAGCGTTCGAAGATAACCTCGGTAGGACATTACTTGCCTGAAACCCGTCTCACCAATCATGATCTTGAAGAGATGGTTGAGACCAATGATGAATGGATAAGAACGCGAACCGGAATCAGGGAGCGGCGTATTCTCGACGATGACGACAAAGCCACAGCCTACATGGCTGCAGAGGCCGCAAAAGAAGCGCTGGAGGTCCGGGGAATTTCAGCCGACGAGGTGGATGCGATTATCGTGGCAACCGTCACCCCCGACTACCTTTTCCCGGCTACGGCCTGCCTGGTACAGGATTATATCGGTGCCGAAAACGCTTTCGGGTATGATCTTTCGGCGGCGTGTTCCGGCTTTCTGTTCGCATTGACAAGCGGAGCCAGCCTGATCGAATCCGGTAGGGCCGAAAAGGTGTTGGTTATCGGTGCTGACAAAATGAGTTCTATCGTCGATTACACCGACCGGTCTACCTGTATCCTGTTCGGTGATGGTGCCGGAGCTGTCCTGCTGGAACCCTCTGACGATGAGACGGGCATTATCGATTCTATCCAATACACTGAGGGGGATACCGATTGTGCCCTTTACCAGCCTGCAGGAGGGAGTTTAAATCCCGCCAGCGAGCAGACGGTGGCGCAGGGTCAGCATTTCATAAAACAGGATGGTCGAACCGTATTCAAGAAAGCCACTGAGGGAATGGCGGATGTCTCCCTGGAAATCATGGAAAAGAATGACCTTGATGCCGAGGATGTGGCCTGGCT
Source organism: Halalkalibaculum sp. DA384 (assembly GCF_043951955.1). Lineage (NCBI taxonomy): Bacteria > Pseudomonadati > Balneolota > Balneolia > Balneolales > Balneolaceae > Halalkalibaculum > Halalkalibaculum sp. DA384. The sequence continues at coordinate 13,667 of NZ_JBINJE010000026.1, forward strand.
CGTTCCGCACCAGGCCAACAAGCGGATTATCGATGCCACCGCACGGCGAATGGGTTTGAGCGAAGACAAGGTGATGATCAATATCGACAAGTATGGAAATACGACGGCGGCCACCATTCCGCTTTGCCTGTACGACTGGAAAGACGAACTTGAACACGGCGACAACCTGGTACTGGCAGCCTTCGGCGGCGGGTACACATGGGGTGCCGTATATGTAAAGTGGGGAGTATAGAATATGAGTACAGCATACCTGTTTCCCGGTCAGGGATCACAATCGGTAGGAATGGGAAAGGATCACTATGATTCGAACACCCGTTTTGCGGAGCTTGTTGACCTGGCGAATGAAATCCTGGATATCGACCTGAAATCGATCATGTTTGAAGGCCCGGAAGAAACGCTTAAGCAGACTGAATTTACGCAACCGGCTATTTTCCTTCACTCGGTGGGACTTTATAAAACGATCGATGCAGCCCCCGATATGGTTGCCGGGCACAGCCTGGGCGAATTTTCGGCGCTGGTGGCGTCCGGAGCAGTCGCTTTTGAAGATGCCTTGAATATCGTGCGCAAGCGGGGCCGGCTGATGCAGCAGGCGGGAGAGCAAAACCCCGGCACGATGGCTGCTGTCATCGGCATGGAAGATGAGGTTGTCGAAGAGATTTGCGCAGAAGCTGCCGACCAGGTCGGTAAAGAAGTGATCGCTGCCAATTACAACTGTCCGGGCCAGCTTGTAATTTCCGGCGATCTTGAAGCGGTGGAACAAGCCGTTTCGCTGGCAAAAGACCGGGGCTGTCGTCTGGCAAAGGTGTTGCCGGTAAGCGGGGCATTCCACTCATCCCTGATGCAGCCGGCTTATGACGGGCTGAAACAGGAGCTTGAGGAACTGGAGGTGCAGAAACCGGAATGCCCGATATACAGCAACTACACCGCGCAGCCGACTACCGAGCCGGAGCAGATCCGCTCCAACCTCCTGAACCAGCTGCTGAATCCGGTGCGATGGACGCAGACATTGCAGAATATGCACGATGATGGCGCCAAAACCTTTATCGAAGTGGGACCGGGAAAAGTACTGCAGGGCCTGGTTAAACGCACGCTCAGCGATGTGGAGATTGACGGTTATCAATAAGGCAGATCTGCGGTGGAATACAGCGATAAAATCAAATTTGGATTTGTTTGAAATTTGATGCTTGTTAATTGTGATTTTAAATAGCGGATTGAATTAAAAGCAATATGACTCTTACCCTAAAAGATAAAACGGTTTTGATAACAGGCGGAAGCAGGGGCATTGGTCGCTCCATCGCCTTAACACTTGCAGACTATGGCGCCGATGTCGCTATTACGTATACCAGCTCCGGAGATGCCGCTGAAGAGGTAAAAAAGGAGATCGAGGCAAAAGGGCAGCGGGCAAAAGCGATCCAGGCCGACGCTGTTGACTGTGCCAGGGCCGCAGACGTCATTGACGGCATCATTGAGGAGTGGGACAAGCTCGATATTCTTGTAAATAATGCCGGTATCACCATGGATAACCTGATCCTGCGAATGAGTGAAGAACAGTGGGACCAGGTTATCGATGTGAACCTGAAAAGTGTATTTAACTACAGCAAGGCCGCTGCAAAGCCGATGATCCGCAACAGGGGAGGGTCCATTATCAATATCAGTTCGGTGGTGGGACTCGCGGGCAATGCCGGCCAGAGCAATTATGCGGCGTCAAAAGCGGGCATCGTCGGGTTTACCAAATCATATGCCAAGGAGTTGGCGTCCCGGAACATCCGGGCCAATGTGGTAGCCCCCGGATACATCCGGACTGAAATGACCGAGGAGCTCAGTGAAAAGGTGCTGCAGAATATTGAATCAGACACCCCGCTAGGCAGGGCCGGCGAAGCCGAAGAGGTCGCCGACGCGGTGGCATTTCTGGCATCAGACCTGAGCTCGTACATCACGGGTGAAGTACTTCGCGTCGATGGCGGAATGGCGATGTAGCAGGCTGAATTCCAAATTTTGGCTCATCAGTGATTCAAACAGGTCTTTTTTTAGCGTTGATGAGCTGGAGTTTGAGATTTATCAAATAGTGTATTTTTATATTCAGAACTTGTATTATTCGATCGTTATTGATCCTAATTAGTTAAACCTTTAACCGAAGCAAAAAATAAATTGTTATGTCTCAAGACGTAGAATCAAAAGTAAAATCGATTATCATTGATAAACTCGGTGTGGATGAATCTGAAGTAGCTGCCGAGGCCAACTTCACGAACGACCTCGGAGCCGACTCTCTTGACACGGTGGAGCTTATCATGGAATTCGAAAAAGAGTTCGACATCAGCATTCCTGACGAAGATGCAGAAAATATTGCAACCGTAGGCGATGCCGTTGAGTACCTGCAAGGCAAAGTTTCCTAATTTTACACTCCACTCCTTATTCTTATGTCTGATCGCAGGGTAGTCATTACCGGGTTAGGTGCCATTACACCAGTTGGGAATACCGCTCCTGATTTTTGGAACGGTCTGATCTCTGGCAAAAGTGGTGCCCGAACCATTGAACATTTCGACACCGAGGATTTTCCCACAAAATTTGCCGCACAAATCGATGGATATAACGAGGAGGACTATTTTGATCGCAAGGAGGTTCGGCGGCTCGACCGCGTATGCCAGTACGCGCTCATCGCCACCGACGAGGCGATAGAAGATAGCAAACTCGATCTCGATGAAGTCGATAAAAACAATTTTGCGGTTATCGTGGGTACCGGCATCGGCGGGATGGTTACCTTTTACGAGCAGTCGATAGAATACCACAAGCATGGGCCGAGGGGAGTATCTCCATTTTTTATTCCCAAGCTCATACCGGATATGGTAGCCGGGCAGATATCCATAAAATATGGCCTCAAAGGGGCCAATTACTGTGCCGTTTCGGCATGCGCCACCGGCTCACACAATATTGGTCTCGCCTATGATACCATAAAAAACGGACAGGCCGACTATGCTGTTTCCGGTGGAGCGGAAGCTCCCGTCTCACAAATTGGCGTTGCGGGCTTCAATTCCATGCGCGCCATGTCCACCCGCAACGACTCTCCTGAAACGGCTTCCCGTCCCTTTGACAAAGATCGTGACGGTTTTGTGCTGGGTGAAGGGGCAGCCATACTTATCCTCGAGGAATACGAGCACGCCAAAGCCCGCGATGCGCGGATTTACGGGGAGATTGTGGGATATGGTTTCTCGGCCGATGCTTATCACATGACCGCCCCGGATCCCAATGGAGAAGGAGTGATCCTCGCACTTACCAAGGCGTTGGATTCGGCGGGTATCACACCCGGGGATGTAGATCATATCAATATGCATGGTACATCAACTCCGCTGGGGGATGTGGCGGAAACCAATTCCATTAAAAAGGTCTTCGGAGATCACGCGTATAATATAAACCACAACTCCACGAAGTCGATGACGGGTCACTCTCTTGGTGCGGCAGGAGCTATGGAATCGGTGGCCACACTCCTTGCCACCTACCACGACCTGGTGCCCCCAACCATCAACTATGAGACTCCTGATCCAGACTGTGATTTAAACTACACGGTCAACGAAGCAGAGCCCCGTAAGATCAGGTATGCGTTAAATAACGCCTTTGGCTTTGGCGGCCATAATACCACGCTCGTATTCAAGAAATTTGAAGATTAATATTGATGTTTAAAAAGCTCAGGTCATATTTCACAAAGAGCCCATCTCGTGAGATCCCTTCTGAGCATGAAGAGCGACTGGAAAATTTAAAATCGATCATCAATACCGATATTGATGATGCCCACCTTTTTGTCAGGGCCTTGAGGCACCGATCGGTGCTGGCGGATGAAAAATATGTTCCCTCCGACTCCTATGAGCGCCTTGAATTTTTAGGAGATGCCGTCCTGGACCTCATTATCACTGAAATTATTTACCAGAAGTTTCCTCAAAAAAATGAAGGTTTTTTAACCAAGCTCAGGGCCAAGCTGGTAAAGGGCGACGCGCTGGCCTCGTATGCAAAAAAGCTTAACCTCAGCGAACTGCTGGTACTTGGAGAACGGGCGCAGGGACAGGGTATAGAGTTTTCCAAAAGCATACTTGCGGATGTTTTTGAGGCGCTGGTAGGCGCCATGTATATGGATCAAGGCTATAACCCCACGTTTGATTTTGTGGGACGGGTGATTCATGAGTATGTCGACTTCCAAAAAGTGATCAACACACTGGACAATCATAAGAGCATCCTGCTGGAATATGCCCAGGCCCACAAAATGGCTATCCCGGAATATGAGGTCGTAGCCGAGGAGGGACCCGGTCACAACAAAACGTTTGAAATACGGGTCATCGTTGACAACCAGGAGTACGGGAAAGGCAAAGGGAAAAGCAAGAAAGAGGCAGAACAACTGGCGGCCAAAGAGGCACTGGAAAGGCTGGAAGCGGTTTAGGATTTAGTTATTGATTGCCGGGTTATTCAGGTGTCACATCAAGAGGCCATCACAAAAACTCCAGACTTCTGGGTCAGAGGAGTTGCATTCCCGTTTTTCGGGGTGATACACCCACCTCCAACAAATCAGAAGATTTTATAAAAGTCCTCTTAGTTGCTTGTTACTGGCAAAAAAGGCAAACCGTTACGTTTTTTGTAATCCCGAATTGAGTACTTTAAAGTAAGTCTAATAGAACTCACGTTAGTTAATTAATTGCTGAAATTTGGTATCCGAAATTCTCTATTGCTTATAATACTTATTAACCGTTGTTAGCAATATGTTACAAGAATTTATAACATGCTATACTTCATAATACTCTAAGTAATTTAAATACCCTATATAAGAAAAAGTGTATACTTTATAAATTCCTATAAAATAATTCTGATGAAAACTTTACATCTTCATATTGGTTCATTTAAGACTGGCACTACCTCAATACAAAACACATTTCATAACAATAGAAAAAACCTTAACAAATTGGGCTTTCATTATCCTGGTGGGAAATTCAATCATCATTTGTCATATTTTGCAACCAAGGCACCTACTGAGGAATGGCCGAGGAGTTTAAAAGCAAAGGATAAGGATAAGTTGAGCCATATTGTTGATCAGTATTTTTCCAAACTTGAAGATGATTTACATGCTGATTTTGAACATCAAATTATTTCTACCGAATATCTTTTTATTGATAAAGAGGAGTATATAAAAAACTACCTGGATTATCTTAAAAAGTTTTCCCTAGAAATTAAAATCTATGTATTTGTGCGGAATCCGGAAGAGTTGTATAAATCTATTCAACAGCAGATAATTAAAGGGCGTTCGTATATTACTGCTCCTCAAGAATTTTTTTATAATTTCAAAAATGTGATCGAAGTGTGGCAAAAATACTGCCCTGTTACAGTGCTTGAATTTCGTCCAGGAGTAGATTCATGTGAAACGTTATGCAATGCAATTGGTATAGATGTTAACAAGCTATCTAAGCCAAACAAATTTAGAAACATTTCCCTCTCAATACAACAAATGTTGTTATTAGAAAAGCTACAGGTGAATTTATATCAGGATAAAGAGAATCAGCTTAAAAGTTTTATTAATATAGTTAAGGAGATTAATGCTCCTGTTCCTTATCCGCCTAAACTTAAACCGGAAGTTCACAAATTTATTCAAAATAAACATCGGGCTGATCTTGAATGGCTAAAAAACAACTTTGGCATTAATTTTTTAAAAGATTATTCAAATGAGATTTCCACTTGTGCTATTTCTAACTTTAAAGACGGTAAGGCGGCCATTCGTGATGTATATCAAGTTGATAATGAGCAATCAATTGATCATTATGAAGCTCTTGTGATTGATACACTTATCAAGAAAACGGTTCAGGATCGCTCTAAGTCATCCATATTAGAAAGGATTTTAAAATTCATACTGGCTCTAAAACAACGTTTTAAATGACCAACTGAAAGCACCCTGCACTAAAAGTGCAGGGTGCTTTCAGTTGGAGGATGAGTTGTACAGTAAAAATGCAAGGAGCTTTTACCATATTTGGGAAATATTTTTCCACTTGAAAGACAATTTTTAGATTGATGTATTTTTCCTTTTAAAAGCATAGGACTTATGTCAGGGTTGTAAAAGTTATGTAATTTGTTGACAGTTTTGGTTAAACTGAGCGGGAGTCTGTCTCCCGACATCTTGGTAGGGCTGCTCGCGGTTACAGTAGTACAAATACTCTGTGAGATCGATCTTCAGTTGCTCATAGTCCTCAAAATAGATTTTACTCAGCAAATCATTTTCTAGGAACTTCTACAACTGCTCGATCTTGTAGTTTGTTTTCAGGTGATAGGTATAAATATAACGGTGGGTGATACCTATGTGGTAACAATCGTATAAAGAATGGTCTTGCTTGTGCACAGACCTCTTGTATCCAAACTCCTTTAAGGCTTTCAGCAGACGACCATCGTAGATGCTGGTGTGTTCCATACAAATAATTGTCGTAATTTGGCCGGTCCCATGAGCTCGTAGTCACTTTGCCAATCCGGCAAAAACTTCCAAGGAACTCTCGCAGCGATGCTACTGTCCGGCAGGACACAGCCTGCAGCCTACCTCCTTATCGGTGTTGTCCGCGTTCTCCCAGGAACAGACCCAGATCCAGGATTTGGCAAGACACTGGTTTTATGGGTTATGGATGGTATGCGAGTTCCTGTGATCGGGATTAAAGGTATTTAATTTGATCGAGACATTGATACAACATAAATTATTGGTTCAGCATTGAGTGTCTAGAAAAATAATATCACAGACGGAATGGAACGGATTAAACGAGAAAGACCTTGGTGGCGGGGTACGTACAACAGCGCGTGCAGATTGCAGAAGCGTGAGAAATTTATAAATTACCTCGAACAGCCTTAATGGAATCCTGGTAAAATGCTTCCTGCCTGTAAATGATTAAGGGATGTTAACCCAACATTAAAATTCTCACATTAATTTTTTCTTTTCGTTACAAATGTTATAATTAAATACTTGGTTTATAAGTGTTTATAGATAATTAGGAGTGTTAATTGGCTTTTGGATAAAAAAATGAGTGTATCCAAAAAGCCTGTTTTGACAGAATCAATTGGGGTGATGCTATGATGGAAACTAAAGATCGTCTAAAACCCAAGGAATCGGAGTTTGACAAGCAGAAACAAGAGAGCTCCGATCACCCGCTTTTTATTACCAATTCTCCCGAAATGAAGGAGATGCTGGATAAAGTCAAGAAGTTTGCCTCCTCAGAGGCTCCTGTTCTCATAACAGGTGAAAGCGGAGTGGGGAAAGAGGTAATTGCACGGCTTATACACCGGTACAGTCCCCGAGACGACGGACCGTTCGTGCCGATTAACAGTGGGGCCATTCCGGGCGAACTGTTTGAAAGCGAGCTGTTTGGTCACGAAAAGGGGGCCTTCACGGGCGCGACCTCTGTAAAAGAGGGCTGTTTTGAGCAGGCGAACAACGGCACCTTGTTTCTGGATGAGATTGGCGATATGCCGAGCTCCCTGCAGGTAAAAGTACTGAGGGCGGTTGAATTAAATTCATTCAGGCGTGTGGGAGGAAAACAAGAGATATCGGTGGATGTACGAATCGTTTCTGCCACCAATAAAATTTTGCTTGAAAAAGTGGAAGACAAAAGCTTCCGTGAGGATCTGTATCACAGGATCAATGTACTGGAGCTTTATATTCCCCCTTTGCGTCGCAGGGTTGATGATGTGCCCGTGTTGCTGGATCATTTTTTAGATCATTTTACGGTAAAATACAGTTGCCCAGATATGTATTTTACCGATGAATGTATCGGGATATTAAAAGAATACCTGTGGCCGGGTAATGTACGCGAGCTGAAAAATATTGTTGAGCGCTGCGTGATACTGAGTCCACAAGAAAAAATTGAACCCTCTATTTTGCCCGATCGATTCTTTGAGAATACCAGCAGCTCGAGGAAGGATGACAAAGATTCCTTCCTGCAGGTTCCGATGGGAACGACGATGCAAGAGGTGGAACGGGCGGTGATTCTTCAGACGCTGGCCACGGTCGACAATAACAAGACCGAGGCGGCCCGCATACTTGGACTTACCCGAAAAACCCTCAGCAGTAAAATTGATAAGTAATACCCCATAACAAACCCACCGCGGATTTCCTGACCGACGATACGAGATCACAACATGAGTATTACCGCCCCATTTGGTTAAGATTTCGCCATTTTTGTTATACTTGCCTGAATATACTTTTGGAGAGGTCTTTGCAGAACCTGATGCCTGGTTGAGAGAGGGTTGTACCACCGACCTTATAAGCACATAAAGCGAGAGGAGAACGGCCTCCGAACGGTGATTCGAATGTTTTGCAAAGTCACCTGGAGTAATTTAAGAGTAATGGGATAGGCAGAACTTTGACGAAACTGTTGCTAATCAACCCTGATCTCCCCGCACATTTTGGCCGCGCAGAGGTACTGCTGTATCTTGAGCAGGTGATGTTCCCTTTAACGCAGCTGAAGGGCAAATCTCCCAGCGCTTTATACCCTGCCCAATAAAAAATCGGTAAAATAGGATGTAAGATACTGCCTGCCATCAGGGTACTGATCTTTACATAAATTATCGTGAGGTAATACGGGTTAGACAGCAATTCTTCCGGTTACTTTTTATTCGCACAAAAGGAAATCTACGAAAAGCAAAGGGCAAAACTGAATTTGTGTGGATGCCGAACGTATTCAGCAGTGAATTCCTGACAAAAGATTATTCGCCCACATGCTCCCGCGAATCAAAATAGTACATGATTTTCCTGCCGCGGGCTACTGGAACCGGCGGCAGGATACAATTATGGATAAGGTGGGGAGATCGGGATTAACGCTTTGAAACGGACGCAGGTACACGAACAAAATACTGCTGAATCAGCTCGTCGTAGGTATGTACCGCTTCATCCAGCCGGTTCAACTTCTCCAGGAGCTGTGCTTTCTGGTAAATGGAAGCAGTGATCTCCTCTTTCCCAACGCTGATATCCGTTTTGGCATATTTCAAGATCTCGTCAAATGCGTTGACGGCTTCCTCAAAGCGTCCAAGCTCGGTAAGCAGGTTGGCCCGCTTGATCAAGGCGTTTTTTAGCAAGTCCGATTCCTCCTCAATGTTGCCTGTCCCGTTCTTTTGGGACGACAATAATTGAATATCTTCCATAGTTTCATTTTCCAAATGGTCGGCACTGGCTGGTTGATCTGTCGAATTTTTTGAGCTTTGGTCTATGGTTGTATTCCCGTCATCGACTCTTTCTTCTGCATTTTGAGCTGGTACTTCATCTCCGTTTGTGTTGAAGGGCTCCTCAAGGCTCAGGTCTCCCCAGTCGAATTCAATTCCATTCTCAGAGACGCCTGCGTTTCCCCCGGGCTCTTCTTTTGTATAATATGTATTGGGTTTGGTGCCCTTGGAATTGGGTTTTGTGCCGGCAGCCCCGTTATGCGTACGGTCTTTTCCATTCACGGAATAAGAGGAGTGCCCGTTCCTTGTGGAGGCTTCGGTATCCGTACGGTAATGGTGATCTGAATTTCCATTTAGCAGTTCCAGCAGAAATTCCTCATGTGCATTTGCAGGTTTTTTGAACCACTCTGAAACCCCGTTGTCTTCCGTCTCTCCCGGAATTATCCCGTTTGCCTCGACTACGGCCAGTTCCTCCTCCAGGACCGTTTCTTCCTCTTGTTGATCCTCGTCAATATCTGAAATATGGTGTTCAACAGCTGTATCCACACTGTTGCTGGTATCCTCTTCCTCCGGACTATCGTCCATGTCCCCCGAGTGTTCGACCGACTCGTGTCGGTCCAGATCTACGGTTATCGAACTGTTCCAGTCGGCATATTTTGTCAAGGCGATAAACGTATCGGCTACCAGCTGCACGAAGGTGTTTGACTTTTCATCGCCCATCACCTGCCTGAACAGGTTGTGTATTTTTGTTTTCGGCAGCTTGTGGATCTCCTTGTCCTGCTCATACAAACGGGCATAGGCCTTTTTTACCAGTTCAGCTATCAAGGCCCGCGAACGATCTTCTGACTCAACAAACTGGGAGTAAAATTCCAGGAACGGTTCGTCGTTTTCATCAACCAGTCCCAGCTTTTTGAACAGCATGACGTAGTGGATGGAGTTGGGCCGTTTCAGATCGATCTGTTCCAGGAAATCCTGGTTAAAATATTCAGGAATGTCTTGCTTGCGTATTTTTTCAAGCGCCTCGTCAAGTTGAGTTGATTTGGTTACGAATGTTTCGAAGATGTTCATAATGTGCCTCGTTTGTCTCTGTTGTTAAGCCGAATTTTGATGTATGTTTTTGTATTACGCTCGATAGCGGTTGTAACCCCCGCAAAGCCTTGTTCCTCATTGATGGTTTCTGTGATATTTAAGAATGTGTTCCCACTCGCATCACGCATTGCTCTCTCGTCGGTAAAGATGCGAGGGCAAGCTGCCTGCTGAATCCCAATTAAAACATCAGGAAGGGGAGGGAACGACCTCCCGAAGAAGCGACAGATAGCCAACGCCAACGCGTACCTGCAGCTGAAGCATATCACCAGATACGTTCGTTTGAATTACGACAAAAATATTTTCCGATTCCTAAATGGAATGCGGAACTCATATTCATTCTTTTGTAGTTCCTGTTCCGACAGATCGGAAATTTCTACAATCTCTTTTAGCAGCATTTTTTCCGCCCGTAAAAAGCTCTGGTTGTATTCCATCGCATTATTTATGTGGGTGTATGGCGATTTCCAGTTGATGGAAAAGGGCAGTTGATCGCTGGTAATAACCTCTCCGGCCGGAACTACGGTGGCCGCGTGTTCAATGGTGTTTTTAAGCTGCCTGACGTTGCCAGGCCAATGGTATGAAATACATTTATAGGCCGCACGGGGTGATATAGCGTGAACCGGCGTACCGTTTTTGGAGGCGAAGTCGAGCAAGAACTGATCAATCAACAGCGTTATATCTTCGCATCGCTCCCGCAGGGGAGGAAGTTCAATTATAACGGGATTGAGTTGTTCCAGCAGATCGTCCCAAAATGGCTGCTCTGAAAACTCAGCATATGCGGATTGCTCCACAGAAATAATAATTCTGAACTCGCTCACTTTCTCGGTTTGCATGGCCATTTGCTGGGCATTATGCACGAGCCTGACCAGTATTTTTTGATTTAGGTGGCTCAGCTCGGAGAAAGAATTAAAGAATAGCGTCCCTCCTGATAGGAAGTCCATACCAAAGTCCTCGCTGCTTTGGTAGGTATCTCCCTCAAGCGTGCTCTCCAGCTCTTTCATTTTCTCTTGGATAGTCTCTTCAAGGGTATTACAGAATAAATTGCCAAACGGCCCTTCTGAGAAAGAACTCAGCGAATGAATCATTTTGGCCGTACGGTTTTTCCCTGTTCCCTGTTCTCCCACGATGATAATATTGTTATCCCTCTGGGCCAGATCCACAATATGTTTATATAGATCCCGCATAATCTCACTGTAGAAATTTACAGTCTCTATTTCTGCTCCATTTGTTGGAGGCGTAAGGTTAAGTGGTTTGTCTGATAGTGTTTTCATTAAAAAATTCTCTCAGTTTTATTATTACCGACAGACCCGTGTAAGGGAACCCGTGATTGTCATTTTTTTGTGTGATGGATAATTAGTTGATGAATATTTAAATCTGAATTGTTTTTCCCGACAATCCATGATTAGTAAATCAATAAGCGTGCCAACTGGACGGAAAAAATTTAAAACCCTGTCAGGACTCTTTGAAACGGGGTATTACGCCGATATCATATACCCGGCACGTGGTGGCGAAATAGGGGAGATATAAAAAACGGGTAATTTTTACGCATACGGTTGTGTAAAAATTACCCAGCCGTACAAATTATTCTGCAACCTTTTTTCTTTACCAAAATTACGGCTCGAGAAAAATGACCCTGTAACAGGCATTTACAAGGCGTGAGTTCACTTTTGACTCACCTCGTCCCTGGAGATTTCTCTCAGTGAATGGATTGGCACAACTCTTGTAACACTAGAAGGGGAAGCGTAGTGTGGCTATTCTTTTCGGATAACCCGTTTCGCTGTTCTCCTTACAATATATTATGGTACCATGGAGAAAAGAAGTTAATCAGACAGGCTACATCAAATGCGAGATATTCATGAGCAATAGCAAGATCTATATAGCCGGCCATACCGGGATGGTGGGATCGGCCGTCCTGCGCCAGCTTAAAGCGCAGGGATATCGGAATATTATAACAAGGAGCAGTTCGGAACTCGACCTGAGGAACCAGGCGGAGGTGCGTAGCTTCATGGACCAGGAGCAGCCGGATGTTATTGTACTTGCCGCGGCCAGGGTCGGGGGGATACTGGCCAATGACCGGTACCCGTTTCAGTTTATATATGATAACCTGGCTATCCAAAATAATGTTATTCATGCGGCTCATTCCCTCCAGGTGCCCAAGCTGGTGTTTTTGGGAAGCTCTTGCATCTATCCCAAACATGCCGATCAGCCCCTTCGGGAAGAGAGCCTGCTGACGGGTCCGCTGGAACCGACCAACCAGTGGTATGCCGTGGCCAAGATTGCAGGTATCAAGCTGTGTGAAGCGCTCCGAAAACAATATGGCAGGGATTATGTGGCGTTGATGCCCACTAATCTATATGGACCGCGCGATAATTTTGACCTGGAGACCTCTCACGTTGTACCGGCGATGATCCGAAAATTTCACGAGGCTAAGGAAAATGGCCATCAGCCGGTGGAATTATGGGGAACCGGTTCGCCCCGCCGCGAATTTTTGTACGTGGAAGATCTTGCGCGGGCGATCCTGTTTGCAGTGGAAGAAGATCTCGACGCCCCGATGTACAATGTAGGAACCGGCAAGGATCTGCCGATCAGAGATTTGGCCGAAATGGTACAGGATATTGTCGGCCACCGGGGGGCAATCAACTGGGATACTTCAAAGCCCGACGGCACCCCCCGAAAGCTGTTGGATGTCTCGCGCATCCATGCGGCCGGCTGGCATCACAGGAAAGAACTGGCGGCGGGACTTGCCGACACCTACCGCTGGTTCGTTGACCATGAGGACCAGCTTAAAGAGCTAAAACTTGAAACCTGACGCGGGATCTGGAATTAATTAGTAGTAGATATAAAAAAATACAAAGTGAGATCATTATGGGAGCACAATCAAAAAAAGTGGCATTAATTACCGGTATAACCGGGCAGGACGGGGCCTATCTGGCAGAATTTTTGTTGAACAAAGGGTATGAAGTGCACGGAATAAAACGGCGCTCCAGCTCTTTTAACACGGGACGAATAGATCATCTCTACCACGATCCCCATACCAAGGGTTTGCCGTTTTACCTGCATTACGGGGATCTGACCGATTCGACAAATTTAATCCGCATCATCCAGGATGTGCAACCAGACGAGATTTACAACCTCGGAGCCCAGAGCCACGTGCAGGTATCGTTTGATGCCCCCGAGTATACCGCCAACACCGATGCGCTGGGCGTGCTGCGCCTGCTGGAAGCGATACGGATCCTCGGAATGACAGGCAAGACAAAATTTTATCAGGCTTCCACAAGCGAATTGTACGGCAAGGTACAAGAGGTTCCGCAAAACGAGTCGACCCCGTTTTATCCCCGCTCTCCCTATGCCGTAGCCAAACTGTATGCCTGCTGGATCACCATAAACTACCGGGAGGCGTACGACATGTTTGCCGTGAACGGCATCCTGTTTAATCACGAATCGCCGGAACGGGGAGAAACCTTTGTCACCCGCAAAATAACGCGGGCCGCAGTCCGCATTGCAGCCGGACACCAGGAAAAGATGTACCTGGGCAACCTGGAAGCCAAGAGAGACTGGGGACATGCAAAAGATTATGTGGAGGGGATGTACCTGATGCTGCAGCAGGACGACCCGCAGGATTATGTGCTGGCCACCGGGGAGACCCACACCGTAAGGGAGTTTTGTGAGCGGGCATTCCGCCATGCCGGAATTCCGATCCGGTGGGTTGGTGAAGGGGTCGAGGAAAAGGGGATCAATGCCGATACCGGCGATACGATTATTGAGATTGATCCACGCTATTTTCGTCCCACGGAAGTGGACCTGCTGATCGGCGATGCCAGTAAAGCACGCAATGAACTGGGATGGGTTCCCAAATACAGCTTCGACGAACTTATTGAGGAGATGGTCAAAGAAGACCAGGAAAAAATTAACTTAATCAACAATAACAATGAAGACTATTCAAAAATTGCAAAATACATACAATGACGTTGAGGTTACCCAACGCGATGATATTATTACGCTTAAAGATGATGTGCTGAGACGCATTGAGCTCAAAACCGCAAAGGTAGGGATCATCGGGCTGGGATATGTGGGGCTGCCACTGCTGTGGACTTTTCACGAAGTGGGCTTCCCCGTGACCGGTTTTGACGTGGATTCAGGCAAAATCGATCATATAAGGGAAGGCACCCCGTATATCAAGCATCTCGGGTACGAAATGATGGGAAAACTGGCAAACTCCGATACCTGTTCTGCCACGCTCGATTTTGCGAAGCTCGCAGACATGGATGCGATATTGATGTGCGTTCCCACCCCGTTGAACGCCTACCGGGAGCCGGACATGCAATATGTGGAAGCTACCACCCGAAGTATTGCAAAACATCTGCGTAGGGGACAGCTTGTTATCCTGGAGTCTACCTCGTATCCCGGAACGACCGACGAGCTTATTATACCGATCCTGGAGAAAAGTTCCGGGCTGAAATCGGGAGAGGATTTCTTCGTCGCCTACAGCCCGGAGCGGGAAGACCCGGGCAATCCCGACTTTAATACGGCTAAAATTCCGAAAGTGGTTGGCGCAGATGGAGCAGAGGCCCTGGAGATCGCCACCACGTTATATGATGCGATTGTTGTGGAAACAGTACCGGTATCCGACAATAAAACGGCCGAGGCGGTCAAACTTACGGAAAATATTTTCCGATCTGTCAACATTGCGCTGGTCAACGAGCTGAAGGTCGTCTTCCAGGAGATGGACATCGATGTTCACGAGGTGCTGGATGCGGCGGCCACCAAGCCGTTTGGCTTCATGAAATTCACCCCGGGACCCGGCCTGGGAGGACACTGCATCCCGATCGATCCCTTTTACCTGACATGGAAGGCGCGCGAATATGAACAGCACACGCGCTTTATTGAGCTTGCCGGGGAGATCAACACCAGTATGCCCCGGTACGTGATTGAGCGGACGATTAAAGCGCTCAATGCCCATCAGCTGCCGGTGAACGGAAGTGATATCCTGGTTATCGGGCTGGCCTACAAGCCCGATGTGGATGACCTGAGGGAATCCCCGACCTTCAAGCTGATGGACCTGCTTAAGGAATATGGGGCAAATGTTTCCTATTATGATCACTATATCCCGGAAATATGGCCGACCAGGGAGCACGACGAATGGACCGGAATGAAGTCGGTCGGCTGGAATAAGGAGACCATTTCCGGTTTTGACGCGGTCATTATTTCAACAAACCACTCAGACATCAATTACCGGGAGCTGGTGGAGTGGAACGATATCATTGTGGATACCCGAAATGCCCTGAAAGAGATTCAGCCGAAAGCCGAAGATCAAATATGGAAGGCATAATGCGGGGTTTTAACCCATTACCGTACATTGCGACCTGGACAATGTACTGGGCAGGATAGACCGGAGCAAAAAGCGCCGGCAGGATGGATCTGCTATAGTAACATCGAGAGAGAAGACCGAACAGTACCAGAGTTTGCGTGATCTGCAGCAAATTATAAATGCGATGTTATCAACAAGTATGGGAATCAGGAGTAGCGTTAACATCAGTAAATAACTGCTGTTCGCAACAATTTTAAGAGAGCTATGCAAAATCTTTAACTATTAACTACAGCATAAAAACAATATTAGAATGAGACAAATCCTGAAAAAACTATTTTACATGCTGCCCCCGGGCGACAAGCTCAAGATCACGATACTCTTTATCATGATGCTCGTGGCGGCCCTTCTGGAAATTGCCGGCATCGGCATGATACCGGCTTTTGTGGCTATTGTAGCCGTGCCGGATCGCGTGCTGGAGTATGAGCTGCTGGGTCCACTTTTAATGTACCTGGGCATAGAGAATGCGCAGGACCTGCTTTTATTCGGTTCTGTAGCACTTGTGCTTATGTTCATTATTAAAAGCGCGTATATCGTTTTTTATGGGTATGTGGAATCCCGGTTTTTATTTAATCGCAAATACCTGGTCAGCCGCCGGATGATGGATACCTATATGCAGGCGCCCTACACCTTTCACTTAAACAGGAACTCATCCGAGCTGGTCCGGAATGTGAATGGGGAGGTCAATATTGTCGTAAACAATATTATTCAGGGCTTTTTGAAAATCGGGAGAGACGGGGTCATGGCCCTCACGATCCTTGGTTTCCTGTTCTACTACGAGCCTCTCATAACGATTGTGGTGCTGCTGTTGTCGGGACTCGGCGCCGGGTCTTTTATCTTTTTTACACAGAACAAGATGAAACAGTACGGCGAGGAGGAACTCGAACACCGGGGTAAAATGATCAAGGCAATTTATGAAGGGATCAGCGGCCTTAAAGATGCCCGTATCCTGAACAGGGAGGCCGAATTTATGAACCAGTTCAGTAAAGAGGCGCGTGCAAGTGCCACGCTGAACACCTATACCCGGTTTATCAAACAGATACCGAGACCCGTAGTGGAAACCACGGCCGTAATCGGGATGATGTTGATCTCCGTTCTTATGGTGGTGCAGGGGCGGCCCATGAGCGCAATTATTCCGACGTTGACGCTTTTTGCGATGGCCACTGTACGACTCATGCCGGCTATTCAATCCATCAGCTCCATGTACACGGGGCTTCAGTACAACCTTGCTTCCCTGGATCCCGTCTACGATGACCTGAAAATGCTGGAGAAAGAGACGCAGAAGTTCCTGGAAGACCGCGAAAAAGCAACGAAAATAGATTTCAGGGATCATATTGAAGTCAAAAATGTGCACTACAGCTATCCGGGGAGTGACGAGCAGGCCCTGAACGGCATTTCGGTGACTATTCCGAAAGGAAAGGCGATCGCCTTTGTCGGGGAGTCGGGTGCCGGCAAAACAACAATCGTGGATCTGCTGCTGGGACTAATGGAACCAACAAAAGGGACGATTACCGTTGACGGCACCGATATCCACAAGAATCTTTCGGGATGGCAGCAGAATATTGGATATATCCCCCAATCCATATACCTGGCAGACGATACGCTGCGCCGTAATATCGCTTTTGGATTGCCGGAACATGAAATTGACGATGAAAAGATCGCCCGGGCGATAAAGTCGGCTCAGCTCGGCCGGTTGCTCAAAAATTTACCCGACGGGCTGGACACCATTATCGGGGAGCACGGGGCCCGTCTCTCCGGGGGGCAGCGGCAGCGTGTGGGCATCGCACGGGCGCTTTATCACAATCCGGAAGTACTGGTGATGGACGAGGCGACCTCGGCGCTGGATAACATCACCGAGCAGCAGGTCACCAAGGCGATTGAATCCCTGATCGGGGAACGAACGATCATCATGATTGCCCACCGGTTGACAACCGTAATGAACTGCGACCGGCTATACCTCATGGAGGAGGGGGAAATCGTGCAGGAGGGAACCTATAATGAATTGGTGGAAAAGAGTACGCTCTTTCGAGAAATGGCCCTGGAGGCGTAACAGTTCAATCACGGCCCCGGGGGTATTGTCATTTAGGGAGGAGGATATTCTCCTGTCGAAGGAGACCTGTATAGACGTAATTCACCTGAACAATTGGTTAGCAGGTGTTGAAATTGACGGCAACAACACGAGATAAAAGAAAAAAACTGGAGATACAGACATGAGAGTGAATTTTATGATTATTGGTGCCCAAAAATGCGGCACCACCACACTTGCCAGAATACTGAAAAGTCACCCGGATGTTCAAGGTAAAACCTGAGTTTAAAGATGAGCACAAAGAGCTGATTACCCATTTGTTAAGGCTGGATATTATAGAACTTGAGAAGCTCATGGATACTGATCTGAGCGACTGGCTTGCAGAAGATGCGGATCCTCTGCCTGCAACGCACGAGCCACAACTGCAATAACTGCAGCAGTTTACCGGAGGGCTTTTCTGCTACAAGTTTTTTAAAAAGGTTCAACCCAGTGTAATTAAAGAGCTGTTTAAGGTGTCCGGGAAAGCAGAAGAGATCCCTGGATTTTAAATGATACCCAACGTTATTCCAATGGTCGAAGAAAAACGCATTACGGGAATTATTCCCGCTGCCGGGGGCGCCTCACGTATTTCACCGATTCCATGCAGCAAAGAGATCCTTCCGGTCGGTGTGGAGGATCATAGATCGGGAAAAAGTCCGGAGATAAAAGTGGCGACTGCCGGTCTGCTTGAAAGCTGTGCAGCAGCGGGTGCCGACCAGGTGTATATGATTATCCGCAAGGGGAAGTGGGATATTCCCCAGTACCTGGGGATGGGCACAGAACCAGGTTGTCCGCTGGCCTATCTGGTTACAGAACCGACCCCGGGCACCTATCACACAATCGACCTTGCATACCCGTTCGCCAAAGACAGCATGGTCCTCCTCGGATTTCCTGATATTCTGTTCAAGCCGAAAAGTGCATTTGTCAGCCTGCTGGAAAGGCAGCAACAGACAGGCGCGGAGGTCGTATTGGGATTGTTCCGCGCCACCAACCCACACGGGGCCGATTTGGTAGCAGCCGACGAGCAGGGGCGGGTGCAGGATATTGTCATTAAACCTGACCACCCGGAATTGACCGATGCCTGGGCTATCGCTGTATGGACTCCCGCCTTTACAAGATATCTACACGAGATCGCAGCGGATACCGGTGTAATCAAACGGTTAAAATCCGAAAAGAGGAGAGAGATATTTATTGGAGATATCTTTAAGCATGCCCTGGATAGCGGTTTGACAATAGATTCGATAACGTTTACAGACGGGGAATATATCGATATCGGGACCCTCTCCGGGTTGAGAAGGGCGTTGCGCGGCGAAATTGGGATGTAATAGCCAGGACTGCCCATAACTAATAACCGATAACTACTCTCTTCTCTGTGGGCGCTTTTGGGTTCCTTTTGCTCACACAAAAAGGAATATCTCTACCACGGGAAAGGGCCACCAAAATTTTTTGAGCGACTCCTGGTTATGCGAATAAATCCACTGGGTGGACGGAGAATCACACTTGCCTTACATCAATATTAGCTTACGGTCCCAAACAAAATTTGATCCCCGGCCACTGTGCTTGCGGCAAAAAGGGTTAAAGTCCTGTACCATTAGTACTGGCCGCTTCTAAAAAGTCAATAACTCCCTCCATGACAGTGTCATCATTAATGCCGGGCCTGGGCATGGTTGTACCGGGGGCAAAGGTCTCGGGATCAGACAGGAACGCCTTCAGTGTTGTACGGTTCCAGGTACCTTTTTTCGCCTCCAGGGCCGAAGAGTAGTCTGAATAGCTGGCAGAACCAATTTCAGCATCAAACAGCATCGCCAGGCTGGGCGCATGTTCATGGTTGTCCGGATCAATGGAATGGCATTGCCGGCAGCCGTCGATGGTTATTTTAAGCCTTTTTTTCAGGCCGGGTTCATATTTTTTGCTATCCAAAAAGTCGGTCACAAAATGATCTCTGTACGGGTGGGGGGTAAGAAATATCAGCTTGCTGCTGTCGGTCCACAATACCAGTCGCCCGTCAGTGTGTTGATGTACGTATCGTATGCGTTCATCGATCTCAATTCTTTCGGTAAACATCACACGGTTTTCTTCTATGCGAATTCTGAACAAGCTCATGCTTTTGAGCGAGGCCATCAGCAGGTCGCCGTCCCAGCTCTCGTGAAATCCCTCTGTCAGGGTCAGGTTGGATATCGCCACCGACGGGATCCAGGAAAAGATCGGCTTTACGAACCGGGAATGGCGCCCGGGCGATTGCTCCCCGGGTATGGGAAGCTTGGAATACTGTGTGCCCAGGGTTTCGACAGGCCAGCCGTAGTTGTTGCCCTCCTCAATACGGTTCAGCTCGTCACCTCCGCGCAGTCCGTGTTCCACCTCCCACAGCGTGCCTTCGTTATCGAGGGCCAATCCCTGTGGATTGCGGATGCCGGAAGCGATGATCCGGCTTTCTCGCGACTGCAGGTCTATACTCATGATTTTCCCGTAGTCAACGCCGGGGTCCTGAGCAATGGCCTTTGGGGCATACATTCCATCCCAGTGGTAATCGCCGTTGCCCAGGTAGAGGGTGGAGGGCGCCCGGAATGCAATCCGTCCCCCGGCCAACCCCCCTTCCAGGGCGTTGTTTATATTTTTAAAAGGCAGGCAGGGTTGCGCCCGGTATATGATATCCCAGTCTCCCGGACGGGCGGACAGCTGTTCAACAGATTGAGTGCCAGGTTCAACAGGCAGGGTGGCCACCGTGTTGCGGTAGCAGTTTTCTGTACTGTCAAATTCGGTATAAGAGATGGCTAGTCCCCGGTTGCCCGGCGCTTCGTAAAAGAGGATATCATTGTACCGGAAGAGTCCAAAATTGTGGTTCAGGTGGTTGAACTGGTCGGATTCGGCTGCCTGTTTATATGCCAAAAATCCATTATCTGGCACAGCGATACCCGTTTTTTGGATATTGTCTGCCGAGCGTGCGGCAAAAATTTGCCCGTCATAGGTCAACAGCAACACCGCATCTCCAAAGGAGGTGAGTCCACCACCCCTGCCGTTTCGGGTAAGATGCTCCCGGAGGCTCGCCTCCTTACTGTTGAGACGTAGAAAAATTGATTCGTAATATTCCGGTTTCGATGTTGGATTTTGGATGCGATCCAGATAGTGGCCCATCAGTTTTATTTCAACTTTCCGGAGTAACTGGGAGGGAGGAAAATTGTGATATCCGATGATATATCCACTGAATAGGAAAAGTAATATTAATCCAAATACAGAAAATGCGAGAATATAGTATTTCTTTGTTTTCATGATGCTTCTTGAATGCTTTATAGCCGGAAGTCCAATATTATAGCCGCCTGATTAAAACTGGGAATTGTATACCCGTTAAAAATAATTCTAAGAACAGTTTTTCTCTCTACTACTATTTAAAATTAGCAATAGTTATACCAATCTTGTTATCAAGAGCATATGAGATGAACAAAATGCTGAAAACAGCAATGCTGGAGCGGGAAGAGCCGGGTATGCAGGGGTAATTCGAAAGACTTCGCGGCAACGTTGATGGGAGGTCCCCGCGGGTCGAGTAATTTTTACTCAACAGCCGTGTAAAAATTACCCGATCGACGATATGGTCAATGCAGAAGATTGACGTTTAAACAGGATCTTAAATTGTAAATACGGATTTAAAAACAATGAACAGGGATTAGATAAAAAATTGACGAACTGGCACGCTTATTGAATAACTATTTACAGAGAGAGATCAATAGCATAAACATCATAAAGCATAGAGAGTCAAAAAGAGAGAGTTAATGCTTAAAGAAAACAATCGGCAAATAGTTCAAGAGAGTAGAGCTGAATTTGATCGATTGCCTGTTCATCCAAGAGAGAGCACTCGCTTAGTGTATATAGAGAGGCAAACATGAGTTGGAGCAGCGGTGGGAAGCGAAGAGTGCCCCACCGTTTCCAACTTTTATATCATCAGGAATGAAATTTCAAATTCAAAAGAGATTATAAATGAAAGTATTAGTAACAGGAACAGACGGGTACATAGGCTCAATATTGGGACCATATCTTATTGACAGGGGTCATCAGGTTACCGGCCTCGATACCGGCTTTTATCGTTCCGGCTGGTTATATAACGGGAACGGGAGTGCGGAGACCTATCCAACCTACATAAACAAAGATTTACGAGACATACAGCTGGAAGACCTTGAAGGTTACGATGCTGTTGTACATATGGCCGAACTGTCGAACGACCCACTGGGGCAGGTAAACCCCGAAATCACCTTTAAGATCAACCACAAGGGGAGTGTAAGGATTGCGGAACTGTGCAAGCAGGCCGGGATTGAACGGTTTGTATACACCTCCTCATGCAGCGTGTACGGGGTGGGAGACGACAGCTACAAGACGGAAGAGTCTGAGCTCAACCCGCAGACGGCGTACGCCGAATGCAAAACACTGGTCGAACGCGATGTGACGAAGCTGGCAGATGACACCTTTTCGCCCACTTTTTTACGCAATGCCACCGCCTACGGGGCCTCGCCGCGCATGCGGTTTGACATTGTGCTGAACAACCTGTCGGGCCTGGCATGGACGACCGGGGTCATAAAGATGATCAGTGACGGGCAGCCCTGGAGACCGCTGGTCCACGTCCGGGATATCTGCAGGGCGATTGGCTGCGCACTGGATGCACCGCGCGAGGCTGTTCACAACCAGATATTCAACGTGGGAGACACCAGCGAAAACTACCGGGTTAAAGAGATTGCCGAGATCGTTGGTGAGGTGTTTACCGGCTGTGAAGTCACGTTTGGCGATAGCGGGGGGGACAACCGGAGCTACCGGGTTTCGTTTGACAAGATAAACGAAAACCTGCCGGGGTTTTCCTGTGAGTATGATGCAAAGAGAGGGGCAGAGGAGCTCTACGAGGTGTTTTCCAAAATTGAACTGGACCCGGACCTGTTCAACGACCGGCCGTATACGCGGTTGAAGCAGCTGACATTTTTGCTGGAGACCGAACAGGTTGACAAAGAGCTGTTTTGGGTGTGAGCCGCCGGGGAGAGACGATCTGAGCCACGCAAAAAAATAGTAAAATACAACGCAATACTAACAAAAAAGCAAGGGTGCCACAGGATGAAAGCAGTAATTTTAGCAGGAGGATACGGAACCAGGTTGAGCGAAGAGACCTACATCAGGCCAAAGCCGATGGTGGAGATCGGAGAGCAGCCGATACTCTGGCATATCATGAAAATTTATTCCCACTACGGGATCAACGAGTTTATCATTTGTTGCGGCTATAAAGGGTCGATGATCAAAGACTACTTTGCCAATTATTTTTTACATCGCTCGGATGTGACCTTCGACATGAAAAAGAATGACATGAAGATCCATCAAAATGATGTGGAGCCCTGGAAGGTCACCCTTATTGACACGGGAGAATCAACCATGACCGGGGGACGGTTAAAGCGCGTGCAGGAGTATGTGGGGGACGACACCTTTTGCATGACCTACGGAGACGGCGTCAGCAATGTGAACATCGAAGAACTGGTTGCATTCCACAAGCGCGAGGGATGCCTGGCCACGCTGACGGCCGTGCAGGAGCCGGGTCGCTTTGGCGTGTTCAAGCTGGATGAGGGAGACGTGCAGATCACCTCATTCCAGGAGAAACCGATAGGGGCGGGCGCCTGGATCAACGGCGGTTTTTTTGTACTGGAACCGGGCGTTTTTGACTATATCAAGGGCGATGAGACCGTATGGGAGCATGATCCGCTGAGAAACCTGGCCCGGGATCGACAGCTGGTGGCCTTCAAGCACGACAGTTTTTGGCACCCGATGGATACCCTGCGCGATAAAAAGGTGCTCGACGGAATATGGAATACAGAAAATCCGCCGTGGAAAGTATGGGATGAACCGAAGGCACTGGAGAATGATACGGTGATCGACGAATTGGTTGAAAACTATCAGTAAAAGTATGCCGGAAGCTCGGGGTTTGTGTTGTATCATGATGATCTCGGGGAATTTAAATCGCAGGAGATGTTTTGTCCACAAGGCACAATAGACGAAAATGAGACATTTACGTCATACAAATAACTACTGCAAGAATTAACTAATAACTACCAAGCAAAGAGGAATTTTTTATACCGTTGTTTTTTATCGAAGCTGTCAAGTACAAACAAGTACAAAAGTATGAATTTCTAAAACGGAAGCAGGTGTAAAACAACGGTTTGTTGAATCTTGTCAAGAAAATATTGTCAAAATGAAAAATGACCTACTTAAATCAACGGGAGTAAAATCATGCAAGCATCAATGGTTGAAAGTAATAATAAAAATAGAGTAGAACGGAAAGCACATACCACGCACTGCCGATTTTGTAATGAACCTCTTACAGATGTTTTTGTAGATTTGGGGATGTCTCCGCTTTCGAATTCCTACCTGAAAGCGAGTGAGCTGGACCAGGCGGAACGGTTTTTCCCACTCATGGCTATGGTCTGTTCTTCCTGTTACCTGGTACAGTTAAAGGTGTATGAGTCGCCCGAGGAGATCTTTTCTGACTATGCCTATTTTTCTTCCTACTCCGATTCCTGGTTGGAGCACGCCCGCCGCTATGTTGAAATGGTAACCCATCGATTCAACATTTCCGAGAATTCCTTTGTGGTGGAGCTGGCCAGCAACGACGGCTACCTGCTGAAAAACTTTCTCAGCAAAAATGTCCCGATCCTTGGCATTGAGCCCGCAGAAAATGTGGCCCAGGCCGCAATAGAGAAGGGGATCCCCACCTTAGTGGAGTTTTTCAGCAAGGAATTGGCGGAAGAGCTGGCAACTCAAAACAGGCGCGCCGATTTGATTGTCGCCAATAACGTACTGGCACACGTACCGGATATAAACAGTTTCGTGGGCGGGATAAAAACGCTGCTGAAACCGGAAGGGGTGGCCACGCTGGAATTCCCTCACTTGTTAAATCTTATTCGGGAAAATGAGTTTGATACGATCTACCACGAGCACTTTTCCTACCTTTCGTTCCTGGCGGTCAGGACCATATTTGATTACCACGGGATGAACATTTTCGATGTGGATGAGATACCGACCCATGGCGGCTCGCTGCGTATCTACGCCTGTCACAAGAACAGTTCTCATGAGCAGCAGCCATCGGTTACAGCCCTGCATGACAAGGAGATTTCAGCCGGGCTCGATCAACTCTCTACCTACTATCATTTTTCTCAGGATGTCCAACAGCTTAAACGCGATCTGTTGGAGACCCTGATCCGAATCAAAAATGAGGGAAAGAGAATTGCCGGATATGGAGCGGCGGCCAAAGGAAATACACTGCTGAACTATTGCGGGGTGCGAACCGACATAATTGACTATGTCGTGGATCGCAACCCCAATAAAGCGGGAAAATTCCTCCCGGGCACGCACATCCCGGTTAAAGAAGTGGGAACGGTAAGGGAGGATAAACCCGACTACCTGATGATTCTGCCGTGGAACCTGAAAGAGGAGATAATCGATCAAAACAGTTTTATACGTGATTGGGGAGGAAAGTTTATTATCCCGATCCCGCACGTTCATATTGTTGACTGAAACAGTACACAAACAAGATAGCGATAAATTAAATCGAGAGAATGAAGATTCGAATTTTGGGTACAGGTATGGCCGGCTTCGGGGCTGCGTATCGTTTGCGGCAGGAGGGGGTCGGGGCAGAAGTATGCATGTACGATAAAAATCCGTATATCGGCGGACACACCGCTTCCTTCGAAACGGATGATGGGTTTATTTTTGATGACGGTCCCCATATCTCCTTCACCGATGACGAACGGCTGCAACAACTATTTGCCGAAAATATCGATCACGAGTATGAGACACTCAAGGCCACGGTCAACAACTACTGGAAGGGCCACTGGATTAAGCACCCGGCCCAGTGTAATCTTCACGGGCTGCCTTCCGACCTCGTGGTTGATGTGATTGACGATTTTGTCGAAGCCAAGTACAAGAGCAATGGCCAGATCAGTAATTACAAGGAGTGGCTTTACGCCAAATTCGGTGAAACCTTTGCAGAGACGTTCCCGATGGTGTACGGAAAAAAATACCACACGGTTGAGGCCGAAAAGATGGATATCGACTGGTTGGGGCCCCGCCTCTACCAACCCGACCTGAAAGAGGTGTTGCAGGGCGCCCTGGTGGAGTCCACGCCCGATGTTCACTACGTCGACAAGTTCCGGTACCCTACGCAGGGTGGATTTGTGCATTACCTGCAGAAGTTTACCGAGCTGGCTGACATCAAACTGAATCACAAAGTAACGGGTATTGATGCCAAAAATAAACTAATCCGCTTCGCCAACGGGAAAACCGTCGAATATGATGAGGTTCTTTCATCCATACCCCTGCCGGAACTTGTTACAAATATTATACAAGACGTTCCGGGGGATGTGGCAAGGGCGGGAGAGCAGCTGGCTTGTACCAGCTGCATCATTGTAAATATCGGGGTGGATCGCGACGATTTTACCGAGGCGGTCTGGACCTATTTCTATGACCCGGATATCATCTTTACGCGGTTGAGCTTTCCCCACCTGATGTCGCCGAATAATGTTCCGCCTGGCTGCGGAAGCATCCAGGCCGAGATCTACTTTTCCGACAAATACCGGCCGGTAGACCGCAAGCCGGAAGACTGCATAGAACCGGTTATCGCCGACCTCAAGCGGTGTGGATTGATCAGCGAAGAGGATACTATCCTCCATAAAAGCACGCTGTTCATCAAATATGCCAACGTCATTTTTGACCTCGACCGGCAGCAGGCCCTGGAGACGGTCCACGGCTACCTGGATGATATCGGGATCCGCTATTGCGGCCGCTACGGAGACTGGGGCTACATATGGACCGACCAGGCGTTCAAAAGCGGGGAAGAGGCGGCAGCCGGCATACCCTCGTGAACAAAACTTGACGCCACATTAATTCTGGTTTTAACCTTTCCGACGGCAATTTTTTTGTTCGGTTTTAAATCTTTGAA
The DNA here is from genome assembly GCF_043951955.1 of Halalkalibaculum sp. DA384. Lineage (NCBI taxonomy): Bacteria > Pseudomonadati > Balneolota > Balneolia > Balneolales > Balneolaceae > Halalkalibaculum > Halalkalibaculum sp. DA384. The sequence goes on from NZ_JBINJE010000026.1 coordinate 40,295, forward strand.
AAAAATAACCGGGAAAGATGATTGGAAACCTCAATAGAAAAAAAGCGATCCTCCCAATAGAGCTGTTCCTTTTGGCTTGATCCAAAAGGACGAAAAGATCTGGGGGAAATGGGCCAAACGCTTCAGCAGCATAGATTTAAAACTCCGGGTAATTTTTACACAACGTTTTGCGTAAAAATTACTCGATACATTTTCTGCTGATAGAAAGAATCAACAGTGGAATTAATGGTGAGAGTCCGGCACGAGATTAAATTATGGGTTTAATCGCTGTCAATGGCGATTAAAGAAAATGATGCAAAACTGGCACGCTTCTTGATTTAATATTGGTGGATTGAGACGAGAAGGTCGCTTCAACAGTACAAGAGGCTTTGAAAGCCAAGGGGTTTGGCAACGGCTTCAAAATATTGACAAGTGCAAATATTGAGACACCGAATTTATGAGACTGGCTATACATCAAGAGAGATGTGCTTTTGCCGTCGAAGAAATTCGGCACACATGCACTTGTAGCGTTGGTCCGAGACCGGCCACGGGGTAACTATTGCCTTTGTGGACGTCTCGGTAACCTTCGCAAAAACCATTTAGGGTGACAAAAAGGGTTGACTAACCCTGTCAAAGATAAAACATCTATTTTAAAACTGGCATCGGCATATTAGCTGAATGCAGAACAGCCAAACTATAATTATCTCAGACAGAACCATGCTATTTAAAAAGACGGATCTAAAGGACGCATACATAATCGAGCTGGAAAGATATGCTGATACCCGGGGATTCTTTGCGAGGGCATTTTGTGAAAAAGAGTTTGCCAATAATGGAATCAAATTTCCGGTGGTCCAGGCAAATACCTCATACAGTCAAAAAAAACATACACTCAGGGGGATGCACTACCAGCAGGAACCTCACCAGGAGGCCAAGCTGATTAAATGTACAAAGGGGGCGATATTTGATGCGATCATTGACATGCGTCCGGATTCTCCAACCTTTAAGAAATGGATCGGGGTTGAACTCAATCAGGATAACCGCAGAATGCTCTACGTGCCGGAGGGTTTTGCCCACGGCTTTCTCACCCTCAAAGATGATACCGAGGTATACTACCCGGTGTCCGAATTTTACGCTCCCGGCGCGGAAAAGGGGATCCGGTGGAATGATCCTGAATTTAATATCAAGTGGCCGGCGGAACCGGAGGTGATTTCCAGAAAAGACAGAAGCTGGCCGCTTTTCGATGATTCCAGGAACAATAAAACGGTGGAAGTATAACAGTATAACACAGACGCCTGCCAATTTTTTTTGAAAGCCAATATTGCAATATTATGGAAAAGATTATTCTTACCGGGGCTACCGGTTTTATCGGTACCCACACCATCCCCTTTCTTCAGGATCTGGGATACGATGTCCACGCTGTCACTTCAAAAGACAACACGAGGGACCTCCGGGACGATGTTACCTGGCATTCGGTGGACCTGCTGAATGCTGACCAGGTTGCCGCTCTTTGCGAGCGTGTGAAGGCTTCCGGGCTGCTACACCTGGCCTGGTATGACGATCCCAAACAACGAATGACATCCGGGCATAATATAGAATGGGTCGAAGCCACGCTGCACCTGGCGCGCAGGTTTGCTGAAAACGGGGGAGAGAGAATCGTTTTCGGGGGGAGCTGTACCGAGTACGACTGGAAGTACGGGTATTGCAGCGAAGGGATTACCCCAACACAGCCCGAATCGATCTATGGTGAGTGTAAAACGTCTGTACATAACATCCTCGAAAAATTTTCCGCCAAAACGGGACTCAGCTACGTCACCGGCAGAATATTTTTCGTCTATGGTCCCCACGAGGCCGAAAATCGGCTTGTGGCGTATGCCATCCGGTCGCTGTTGATGAACAAGCAGGCAAACTTCTCCCATGGCAACCAGATGAGAGATTATCTCCATGTTGCAGATGTGGCGGATGCCCTGGTGGCACTGCTGGCAAGCGAGGTAACCGGCGCTGTTAACATCGGTTCCGGGCGGGCCGTCAAGTTACGCGAAATTGTCGACCTGGCGGGAGAAAAGCTGGATGGAACAGACCTGCTGCACTACGGACCGGTCGAGAGCAAATTTGACTCCCCGGTGGTACTTGCAGATATAACCAGGCTTCGGGATGAGGTGGGATGGACTCCCCATTTTGACCTCGAGGACGGCATAGATGACACGATCGAATGGTGGAAAAAGGAATTAAATGTTGCAACATCACAATAAAAAACAATTAAAAATAGCGATAATATGATTTGCATATTGGGAACAGGAATGGCCGGTTTCGGGGCCGCTTACAGGCTGCGCCAGGAAGGGGTGGATCAGGAGATCCGCATGTACGACAAAAATTCATATATCGGGGGGCACACCGCATCGTTCGAGATGGAAGACGGTTTTATTTTTGACGACGGCCCTCATATTTCATTTACCGAGGATGAACGCATCCGCGACTTGTTGGCTGAAAACGTGGACCAGGAGTTTGAAACAGTGAAGGCCTCAGTGAATAACTACTGGCAGGGCCACTGGATCAAGCACCCGGCACAGTGCAACCTGTACGGTTTGCCTGAGGACCTGATTGTTGAGGTACTGGATGACTTTATCGAGGCGAAGCACAAATCCAACGGGAATATCACCAATTACAAAGAGTGGCTGTATGCCAAGTTCGGGGAAACCTTCGCAGAAACCTTTCCCATGGTGTACGGCAAAAAGTATCACACGGTGGAGGCCGAAAATATGGATATCGACTGGCTGGGCCCCCGCCTGTATCAGCCCGATATGAAAGAGGTACTCGAAGGAGCGTTAAAACCGGCAACGCCCGATGTCCACTACATTGACAAATTCAGGTACCCGACAGAGGGTGGATTCGCCCATTACCTGGATAAATTTACCGAACTGGCCGACATCAAGCTGAATCACAAAGTCACGGGTATTGATGCCAAAAATAAGCTGATTCGATTCGGTAATGGAAAAACCGTCGAATATGATGAGGTTCTTTCGTCGATACCGCTGCCGGAGCTGACGGGCAATATCATTGAGGATGTACCCGCCGATGTGGCCGAAGCCGGCGCAAAGCTGGCCTGTACGAGCTGTATTTTGGTGAACATCGGGATCGACCGCGACGACTTTACCGAGGCGATATGGACCTATTTCTACGACCCGGATATCATCTTTACGCGGCTGAGTTTTCCCCACCTGATGTCACCAAATACGGTCCCGGACGGTTGTGGAAGCATCCAGGCCGAGATCTACTTTTCCGACAAATACCGGCCGGTAGACCGCAAGCCGGAAGATTGCATCGAGCCGGTTATCGCCGACCTCAAGCGGTGCGGGTTGATCAGCGAAGAGGATACTATTCTTCATAAAAGCACGGGCTTTATATCCTATGCCAACGTCATTTTTGATCTTGACCGGCAGCAGGCCCTCGAGACGGTCCACGGCTACCTGGATGATATCGGGATACGCTATTGCGGCCGCTACGGAGACTGGGGCTATATCTGGACCGACCAGGCGTTCAGGAGCGGAGAGAACGCGGCCAGTCAAATGTTGAACTGAATTTCGTGTTTAATCCTATATAGAAAAAACCTTGTTATAAGACATTTCTGTATGATGTAGTATCAAAACTTTGTCTGTTGTGTAGAAAAGTTGACTTAGATTTTTAAAGAGCGAAGTGAGGGTTTGACCATACTAATCATGCACGATACAGTTGTTTGTAATTAGTAAATGTGAAAAATACTTACTGCGAAAACGAAAATAACTAAAAGAACAACTTTGCAAAACACTTATACTAAAAAAAATATCTTTTATAATATGAGTTTTACCAAGTTAGGTATTCCTCTTAAAGTTGGTATCGTTGCAAATGAATTTTTTGATACAAGTATCGGCCGGGTCGGAGGGTTTGGCTGGGCAGCTAAAAGAGCTGCCCAGGTGCTGAGCAATCATCCCGAAAGTTATTGCGACGTATGTTTTCTAACTGCTGATAAAATAGGTAATGGAAGTGAAAAAAAAGTGTCGCAAGATATCCCTTACGTGCCCTTAAATGGCAATCGATTACAAAATTTTAGTAAAATGTTTTTCAGTCGAATTGATATTCTTTTGACTATTGATTACAGAATTAGCTATAGAGGTGTATTCAATGCATTACCATTTACTCCTATTGTAGTTTGGGTGAGGGATCCATGGTCCCCACAGGATGTTGATAAGATAATGTCGCTTAAGATTCCCGGTAAAGAAGATGTAAAGCCTGCTGGAATCTATGAAAAAAATACACAGCAACTCTCTGAATATGCGAACCGTAAATTTCCTAAACCACCGAAGGTTAAACTTGCTAACAAAATGCCATATATGAGAGAAAGTAATGAGGCGGTGTATGGTCTTCCGGAATCAGAATATGTTCTTCCAAATCCATCTGTATTGGACTATACATATGTTGAAATTGAAAAAGCTCGCAAGCCAACGGTAATTTTTTTGGGTCGCCTAGATCCGATAAAACGCCCATGGGTATTTATAGAATTAGCAAGAAAGTTCCCTAATGTTAATTTTCTCATGCTTGGACAAAATCATTTTAACGGGAACAATGGCTGGAGTCTTGGAGAAGTCCCCGAAAATGTAAAAATGCTGGGTCATGTAACCGGTGAGGAGAAACTGAAACTGTTATCTTCGGCCTGGGTACTTGTGAACACCTCTATACATGAAGAAGCACCTGTATCGGTTTTAGAGGCATTTGCTCTAGAGACGCCGGTACTCAGCTACGAAGATTGGGGGGGATTAGTAGAGAGATATGGAATTACTATCGGTCAACATAAAGGAACGGGACTTGAAGGCCTGTTGGATCTTGAAGAGGCATTAAATCGTCTTCTTTCCAATGATGAGTTGCGCAGGAAGTATGGAAAAGAAGCGCGATATTATGTTGAAACTGAGCATAATAACGAGATATTTCTTTCATCCTTTAGAAGGATATGTCTGGATTCGGGAGTTGAAAAAGCATCAAAATGTATATCAGTTTGAGGAAGACCGACCGAATTATGGCTATGAGAATTCATGCTGAAATTTTTAAAGCTGGTTGAATACAAGAATTCTATGAGGTAAAAAATGTTCAGTATATCATTGTCTTACTCCGCTGTACCGGGATAAAAAATGCAAATGCAGCTTAATCTCCCGGTTACTATTGATAGGGTATTGCTGTAGAAAAATTGTCCATCCGTAAATTATTATGTGATCTTCTATTAGATTATTTAATTTTATTAAAAGCAGTAAGTTAAATGTAATTAACATTAGGGGATACGGGTAAATATTAAGCAGGTCAGTTGATATTTTATCCGGAGATGAGAGGTGCCGGTTTTATGAAAAAGTATTAATACTTTTTGCGCTGAACCTTTTGTAGTTTGGTTAACAAATAAAAGAAAAGAGAGAACATGAATAAATACAGCAAGCCATTTATCACGATCGCTATTCCGACCTATAACCGGGCAGATAAATACTTGCGCCAAACGCTGGAGTGCGCCACCAGGCAGAACTATGAGAATATCGAAATACTGGTTTCTGACAACTGTTCAACCGATGAGACTCCGGAAGTTGTCCGCTCTTTTTCCGATCCCCGGATAAAATTTTACCAGCAGCAGGAGAACCTGGGAGCCTACGGGAACTGGAATTTTTTGCTGGATAAAGCCCGGGGCGACTATTTCCACATGTACCACGATGACGATCGCATAGATGTTGATTTTATTGAAACCTGTATGGAGGGCGCGGAATATCGAAAAGGGCTTGCACTGATTATGAGTGGGAGCCGGGTGATAGACCAGCACGATAATATATTGAGGGAAAATGAGAACAGGGCTGACGGGGCCGACCTGGATGATTTTATTTTGTCCTGGTACCGCGGAGAAATCAATATCTTTTTCTGCAGCTCGCTGTTTAATACGGAGATACTGCGATCGGTGGGCGGATTCGAACCCAAATATGACCACTATATTGATGTGGCCGCCCAATTTAAATGCATGGCCGCAGGCGAACGGGCGGACGTGCCGGATGTAAAAGCGAGCTTCAGAAAACATAAAGGCTCCATCACTAGCCAGACTAGTGATCACATTAATAACTGGATAAATGACGCAAAACGATTATTGGATCTAGCATTGACGCTGGCACCAAATAAAAAGCAGTTAATTAAGAAAATCGGACTAAAAAAGTCGGCGATGAATGTTTACATGTATGCTAACGAAATTGAATCCAAAAAAGAAAGATCAAAGGCTTTTCTGAAAATATATAGAGCTTTTGGATACAGGTACTTCCCACAAATGAAATATGCAAATCAACTGGTTCCATCGATGGGATATTTGTTGCATCCATATAGGGCGTTGAGTCTTTTAAAATCCAAAATTCTTAATAGTCTTAGATTGGCATAGTAGTATTAAAGCATCTTTTTACTGGTAAATACAGACGGATTATAATGGAAACCAAAGAGAAGATAATAGTATATAATCGCGCATTTTGTTTGATCAGCGAGACGTTTGTATACCAGCAGGCCCGCGATCTGGCACAGAACTTTGAGGTTCACCTGCTGGCACGGGAGTTTACGAATCCACACGGGTTTGATTATTCCATATTTAATCAACACCTGGTAAAAAGACCGAAGTCATGGATAGGCCGCGTTGCAGGAAAAGCGATACGGACGTGGCTGAATACCGATTTTGAGATGGGATTCCAATCATACCTGAGGCTCCGTAAATTGTTAAAAAAGGGGGATATCGGTGCTATTCACGCGCATTTTGGCCCAAATGCTGTTGAGATCATGGGGTTGGCCATGGCGTTCGACATCCCGCTGGTGGTCACCTTTCACGGACACGATGCCTCCCGGCTGTTGAAGAATGAATCCTACAAAAAAAAGCTGCCCGAACTTTTTGAATACGCTTCGGGAATCATCATCGTGAGCCGGCATATGATTGAAAACCTGGAGCTGGAACCCTGGCTGGAGAAGGTACACGTGATTCCGTGTTCGGTCGATCCCCAAAAATTTGTCATTCAAAAGAATGGGCGGTCGTCGGATGCAATCAGAATCGTCCATTCCGGAAGAATCGCCAGTACGAAGGGGGTTCCGGACCTGGTTAAAGTTTTCTCGGAACTGGCGGACAACTATCCAAATATTGAGCTGCATATTGCGGGAGATGGGGAAGAGCTTCAGCGAACCAAAGCGCTGGCCAGGGAACGAGGCCATAATGACAAGATCACCTTTTATGGAAGAGTATCCCAGGAACAGGTCCGAGATTTGCTGAATGGAGCAGATATTTTTGTGCTCAATAGTCGAACTGACGCGAATGGAGATATGGAGGGAACACCTGTCTCAATTCTGGAAGCGATGTGCCTCAAAAAGCCGGTAGTCTCTACTATTCATGCCGGCATACCTGATGTGATTCAGCATAGGAAAAACGGACTGTTGGTACCTGAGTATGCCAACGATGAGCTAAAAGCGTGTATTGAGCGGTTAATTTGTGATAGTGAACTGCGGGAACAGCTGGGAGAAGAAGCACAAGCAACGGTTAAAAAGTCGTATACCAATAAGGTGATGCGGCAAAGGATAAATCGGATTTTCGAGGAAATTTAATAATAGGTTTTATAAACAGACTGAATAAACTTACTCTAGAAAATAATAAAATAGGATATACATGGCACAAGTTTCTATTATAATTCCTGTTTAAAATGTGCTCATGGAGTTCAAGAGAGTTATGGTCCAGAGATCGCACATTCTACAAGAATAGGGTAATGTATTTTGGTAGAAAACGGATCTGTATAGAATGTTTATGAACTGGTGGTCCATACTGATATTCAAGGTAACTGTTGAAGACAGAGTATCTCAACAGTTACTGTTCCAACATAAAGAGTGAAATGAGAACCTAAATTGAAGCGAACCATTAACATACTGATTTCTACAATTGATTCTGGGATCTATAATCTGGACAAAGTGATCCTGGGACAGCAGGAAGGGATTTATTACATCGTTTCACACCAGTATACCGATGAGCAGTACCGACGTACGCCTTCCTTTCTTGAGCGAGAGGATATTCGGGTTTCCCATATCCCCGGCAGGGGTGTTACCAAGTCTAGAAATAACGCGATCCGACTTGCTGATGGCGATATCGGTCTTTTTGCGGATGACGATGTTACCTATGCGAAGAATAATTTTGAGACTCTGGAGAGGGTATTTGAGGAGCATCCGGAGGTGGATGTTGCCCTGTTTAAGATACAAACCGGTCCGGGAGAGCCTCCTTATAAACGGTACCCGGAGAAGAGCATTACCTACCAGGATGCGCCTTCGGTGGGAACGGTAGAAATGGGATTTCGGATTCCGAAAATTAAAGAAAAAAAGATCCGTTTTGATGAACGGTTTGGTGCCGGACAGCCGCTATTGATCGGTTCGGATGAACGCCTGTTTGTGCAAGACTGTATCGATGCGGGATTAACGGTGCGGTATTTTCCTGAATATATCGTGCACCATCCGTATGAAAATACCGTCAAAAAAATTCCCAAATATGACAAACGCCTGATATGGGTAACAGGTGGTGTGGATTGTCGGCTAAACGGTCCGTTAGCACTGGTTAAGGCGCTACTGGGGACTCTGAAGATCGTACCTGATTTAATTAGAAATAAGGTAAATCCGCTCTTTTATTTCTATCATCGTATTTCTGCCGTAATCTATATTTTAAAAACGAATAAAGGTCCCCATGAAAGCTAAATCAGCACCTGAATTTTCTGTAATAATTCCTGTTTACAATAATTGGGAAACCCTGAAATTGTGTTTGAGTGCATTACAAAAACAAAGTCTCGATCAGGAATTATATGAGATTGTGGTAGTTAATAATGCTTCCACGGTTCCATTACCAGACGGGTTAAATCTACCGAGGAATGCAAGAATTATTGAAGAGCCTAATCCTGGATCATATGCTGCCCGAAATACAGGTGCAAGCGTGGCAAATGGAAGTATACTGGCATTTACAGATTCAGATTGTATTCCTGATACACAATGGCTGAGTAATGCAAAAAAAATGTTTGAGGATACCAATTGTGATCTGATTGGGGGTGAAATCGAAGTTTTTTTAGCAGAGGATGGTGCAAAACATGCTTATATCTATGATAAACATTTTGCTTTTCGTCAAAAAGAGTGGGTACCCAACGGGAAAAGCTGTACGGCAAACTTAATTATTAAGAAATCGATCTTCTATAAAGCTGGAAAATTTGATTCAACATTGAAATCAGGTGGTGATTGGGAATTTTCTAAACGATGCGTGGGCAAGGGATATGATATGCAATACGGTGAATCTGTGATCATAAGGCATCCGGCCAGAAAAACTCTGCGGGCATTATTAAAAAAACATTATAGGCATATCTGTTGGGGATCAATTATTACAAGAGAAAAATATCAGTGTGGACAACTCAAAGTGTTGCTTAGTAGTTTGAAAGGAGCCTTCCAAAGACTCTTTCGAAAGAACCCACAGATTTCAAAAAAATATGAACGATTTGTTGTACTATACATCGACTTTATCAAACTGGTGGTTCAGCTATATGGGAATTTGTTATTGCTATTTAAGTTAAAAGATCCGCATAAAGTCAGGGAATAAAAAAGCAAGTATACATAATGTTCGAAATGGTGCCATCTACTTAAAAATCTGACTGGTTGAAACAAAGAAGCCTAATAATGAGCTATAGTTTTCAGAATATCTAATTATCAAGATTTAACATGCTTTCAGATGAAAAAAAAATTCTTATTATCAGCAGTTCGTTTTACCCGGTGAACTCGCCGCGCTCATTCCGGGCCACGGAGCTTGTGAAGGAGTTCGCCCGGCAGGGGCATGACGTTACGTTGTTGACGTTGAAAAATGACAGATATCACATTCCATTTGAAGAGGAGTTCGGGGTAACCATTAAAGACCTGGGAGATAAACGGCTGCCCGACATAGATATGAACGGGACGAACGGTATAACCACACTTTTTAAACGGGCGTTGCGCAGGGGGGCTCTTCAGTTGTTTGAATATCCCAATATTGAGCTGGCGTTTAAAGTAAAACGCGCACTAAAGAACGAGGCGGGATACGACCTGCTGATATCCATCGCGGTTCCACACCCGATTCACTGGGGGGTGGCCTGGGCATGGGATGAAAAAGATCCGGTGGCCGGCACCTGGGTGGCCGACTGTGGAGATCCCTATATGGGAGCTGTGCTCGACTCGTTCAACAAGATGTTCTATTTCAAATACGTGGAAAAATACTTCTGCAACAAGGCGGATTTCATCACCGTGCCGATCGAAGACGCCAAAGAGGGATACTACCCGGAATTCCGGGACAAAATCAGGGTGATTCCCCAGGGATTTCAGTTTGAAGCCCCTGGAACAGAGGCGGTCCGGTATCGCGAGCACGCGGTTCCAACCTTTGCCTATGCCGGTGGATTTATCCCGGGCGGGCGGGATCCCAGGGCTTTCCTGGACTACCTGACCAGTATTGGCCATCCCTACAAGTTCATTGTCTATACGAGGAGCAGATCCCTCGTGGAGCCGTATGTTGAACGGAGTGCGGGGACCATTGAAATTCGTGATTACATACCCCGCAGTGAACTGTTGAAAGTGCTCTCAACGATGGATTTCCTGGTAAACTTTGAAAACAGCACCTCTCTGCAGCGTCCAAGCAAATTAATTGATTACTACCTGGCTGGCCGGCCGGTGCTCTCTGTAACGAGTTCCGATATTGATAAAAATGCAATTAACGAATTCCTCAGTGGAAACTATACCAGGAAGTATGAATTTGGAGATATGGACCAATTCAGGATAGAGAACGTGTGTCGCAACTTTTTAGATTTATGTCAACAGAAGGTAGGCGTATGAATAATTCAGAAGGGAAAACGGGCTTTTATTCCGCCATCCTGTTTTTAGTTTGGCCACTGCTTGCGCTTGTTTCTGCATTTAGAAATTATCGCAGCAGCTGGGGAAAGAATATACTATGGGCATTTGTGGCATTTTACGGTCTCTGTTTTGCGATAGGTACAGAAAGCCAGGGCAGTGATATCGTCCGCTATGTTGAAGAGGTCCAAATTTTGCACGAGAGGAGCCTGTCGCTGAGCGGCGCCCTGGATTACTACCTGGAGAGCGGGGAGCTCGATATCTTCAGAACGCTGATAGCCCTTGTCGTTTCAAGAGTATCTGGCAGCCAGGTGGTGCTTACCCTGGTGTTCGGAACCATTTTTGGCTTCTTTTATTCCCGGAATATCTGGTACGTACTGGAGCAACTGCAGGGGAAGATACGCATGATTACGTATCTCCTGTTGATCTGTTTTGCACTTATAGTACCGGTCTGGTACATGAACGGATTTCGGATGTGGACTGCCACACACATATTTCTGTACGGCTTGTTGCCCTACCTGTTTGAAGAGAAAAGGTCGGGACTTGCTGTCGCTTCCCTCTCGATATTGATGCACTTCTCATTTATCGTTCCGGTTGGACTCCTGTATGGGTATATCTTTTTGGGGAACCGGGTGACGCTGTATTTCCTGTTTTTTATCTCCACATTTTTTATTTCAGAGATTAACCTGACCGTCATAAATAATTTTATGCAAACCTATGCCCCGGAGATACTCTATGAACGAACAGACAGCTATCTGGTTGAATCAGAAGGTCAGGGCGGGGAAGGCGGCGGAGGTCCCGTGTGGTATGCCAGATTTTATACTGTAGCCTTGAAATGGTCGGTAATGGGATTCCTGGTCGTATTATACCTGAAGGGCAAAAACTTTTTCCTGAAAAACAGGAGGTGGATGAACATGTTCTCGTTTATCCTGCTGTTCTATGGTACGGCGAATATTTTGAGCCTGATTCCCTCCGGGTCGCGATATGTCACTATTGCAAATCTCTGCGCCATGGCTTTGATAACACTGTATGTTCAAAACAGAAAAGATGAGGTCGTGATGAAACGGTTCATCGCGCTTGCGACTCCGGCCCTGTTACTGTTTGTGGTGGTGGCGTTCAGGATCGGACTTTACTCCATGAGTGCCACGGCTATTCTTGGAAACCCGGTCATCGCCCTGTTTCTGACCGGGGACCACATTTCACTGAATGATGCACTGAAAACCTTGATTTTGTAGGCGGAACGGGATGGAAATGCTGAAGAAAATTCGAAAAACCGCGGGCAGATACCTGGTCAATATTCCGGGATGGCGCACCGACAGGAAAATTGTGGTGATAGAATCAGATGACTGGGGAAGTATCAGGATGCCCTCCAGGGAGGTGTATGAGCAATGCCTGCAGGCCGGGTACAGGGTAGACACAATCGCCTATGAACGCTATGACAGCCTGGCAAGTGAAAAGGACCTGGAATTACTGTTTGAGCTCTTGAACCAATTCCGGGATTGCCACGGAAACCCGGCGGTTCTGACTGCAAATGTGCTTGTAGCCAATCCCGATTTTGAACGGATTAAAAACGGCGGATTCAGTGATTACTTTTACGAGCCTGTGACTGAGACGTTCCAAAAATATCCCGGTCATTCAAACTGCTTTGATTACTGGAAACAGGGAATGGAAGCCGGCCTGTTTTATCCCCAGTCTCACGGCAGGGAACACCTGAATGTATCGATGTTTATGAGCGCTCTCCAGGAACGGGACAGGGACGCCATGTTTGGCTTTGAACATGGAATGCCCGGCTGTATTCCAAAAGGGGAGCCCGGAAGAGGTAACAGGTATGTCGAATCTTTGAGGTACTCATCTGCGGCCGACAAGGGGAAGAAATTATCAATAGTCGCAGAGGGCCTGGATCTGTTTGAGGACCTGTTTGGATTCAGGTCTGCCTCCTTTATTCCGCCCAACCATATTTGGAGTCCGGATTATGACGAGCTCATATCCCAAAAGGGAGTGCACTACTACCAGGGACGCAGAAAAATGAAGGAGCCGCTTTATGACGGCACAATTCAGCTTAATACGCACTATCTGGGACAGCAAAACAGCCAAGGCCAAATATATTTAACCCGAAATGCAATGTTTGAACCAAGCCTGTTCAAGGATAAAGCAGCCCAGGTAAACCGATGCCTGAAGGATATTGCTGTTGCCTTCAAACTGGGGAAACCGGCTATAATTTGTTCTCACCGGTTAAACTATATCGGCTTTATCGATGAAAAAAACAGGGACGAGAACCTGGTGCTGATGAAAAAGCTGCTCCGGGAAATCACCGAAAGGTGGCCAGATGTAGAGTTTATGAATTCAGTTCAGCTGGGAAAATTGATTGAACAGCGGGTTTAAACCACAAAAGAGATGCAAGATGATAAAAACGATTTTATCAAATACGGACCTGCCCATCAAAAAGCGGCTAAAGAATCTTCTATTTTATTATTCCAGGAAGCGGGGGGCGGAGAAGTCTTGGTCTCAACGGCATGAACGGGTGTTCAGTGCCAACGAAACCTATCGAACTGCCTGCGATGAACAGGTGGAAGCCGAACATCAAAACAGGTGGGCGGTGTTCAGAAAAAATGTTGATTTGGATACACTGAGAATATGTGCCAACATGTCTGGAGAATCGGATGCACGAATGGTTCCCGAAGATATTTTTGTATCCGATATCGAGCCTACATTAATGGATAATGAGTCAGCTCATTTTTTTAGCCATAAAAGTTTTTACAACCGCTGGTTTCCCGATGGAACATTTCCTGAAAGTTTTCTCCACGGGATAGAGGGTCGATACCTGGATTCTGATTTAAAGGAGATTCATTTTGACGAGCTGTCCCAAAAGGCAGGTACACTCTCATTCCCGGTGGTAATGAAGCCCAACGTAGATTCATTTGGAGGCCAGGATGTTTTTATTGTTAAAAGTGCGGAGGAACTAATTCACAGGTGCAGGGAAAGTCAGGATTTTGTTGTGCAGGAGCGAGTTTTGCAACATCATTTTTTTGAAAAATTTAATCCGGTGGGGCTAAATACTATCCGGGTCTATATCTATAAATCAGTAAAAGATAATACCCCTCATGTGCTCAGCATGGCACTGCGCATGGGAAAAGGCGGTTCACTCGATAATGAGACCTCGGGGGGGATCCATACAAGAATCCGCGAAAATGGTTTTTTAAACAGGTATGCGGTTGATAAATATGGAACTAAATATACCGAACACCCGGATACGGGCTATACATTTGACATCCAGGTACCCGCCCATGAGGAGCTGAAGCAGTTCTGCCTGGATGTGGCCGGAAATGTTTTTTTCGCAAGAATTATTGGGCTGGATGTTGCCCGCGACAGAGAGGGCAATTGGAAGGTCATTGAAATTAACACGCAAGGCCATACCATCCGGTTCTCCCAGTATGGAGGAAAACCCTTTTTCGGAGAATTTACGGATGAAGTAATTGAATATTGCAAAACCAACCACTGGGCATTACAATGATTGGACTAGGCAGAAGTGGCTATTGAGTAGCATTGGTACCCTCCCTGTCGCACCGCTGAAGGAGCTGATGCCCGGGAGTGCTTGACCCAATCAGGAGAGTCATTACACGGATATACAAGTGATAGAATAAAAATGGAAAAGAAAAGACAATACAGTTTAACATCCAGAGCCTTGTACAGGGGAAAAATGTTTCTTGAGCGGATCAACAAATCCTGGTCCGGATATCTGAGATACAGGATGTCAAGAGATGAAGCAAAGAAGATTAGGGAGAGGGTGATTACTCGAAACGGGCAGCAGATAGTTGATCAAAAGATGATAAAGACCATTAAAACCTACTGTCGAGACGTTTTTGATAGCCCGGCGTATTGGCCCTGGCTGGCCCTGTATACCGAGTTGAGGGGCGAGTTCAAAGAAGGATGGATTCCCGACGAGTATTATCGTTTTAAACTGTTGCCTAAGATGAATCCTGAAAAGTATATGCGCTTTAGCGAAGCGAAGGCCTTAGATCACAAAATATTTAATAGCTCAATTGTAAAATCGATAGTTGTTCGTGCTAACGGTCTCTACTTTGATGAAGAGGGTCGATTTAAAACTAAGAATGAGGCGCTGCAGATATTACGCGACCAGCCTGGAGAAATCATTATAAAGCCCGTTAGCGGTCGGAGTGGAAATGAAATAATGTTTAAAGATCCCCAAGAGATAGATTTACAGGAATTATCTCCTGGAGCCGACCTGGTATTCCAGAACGTGGTTAAGCAGCACCCGGAAATGAGCAGCCTATATCCTCACTCCGTCAATACATTTCGAGTTATGAGTTACCTAACGCAAGATGGAGAGATAAAAATCAAGTTTATCATTATTCGGTTTGGCATAGGTGGGAACCGGGTTGACAATGCCTCCCAGGGAGGAAACTGGATTTTTGTCTATCCTGACGGCACCGTATCACCAAAAGCGTATGAGGGGAACGGAATACCTGCGAACAACAGGCATCCAGATACCGGGACAAGATATGCTGATCTGAATCTTCCCTTTATACCAAAAATCACCGCATTTTGCCGGGATGCTCACTGCCATTTTCCCTATACCAGGATAATTGGATGGGATGTGTTTGTAGACGCGGAAGGAGAACCAAAACTGATCGAGTGGAATGCAAACAACCCGTTTTTCTGGGCTATTGAAGCGCGGTTCGGCCCCATTTTCGACGAACCGGAATGTATGAACCTGTAAGAGACCGCCGAACTGCGAGTATAAACACCGGACAGAGTCATTGAATACATTTAACCTGGATTGTTCACAAGCAATATTCATTGATACTGTAAATTATTGTGTAATAATCCAGGTTAAAAGAACCGCAGATTTAACAACAGATTTCTCCAAATTATCATGCGGATATCGATGAACTCCACGAGTACGTATGATCAGAATAATAAATCTACAGTAGTTGGAGCAATAGAATGAAAATAGCTATCCATCAAAAGCAAGACGATTTCAGTTCCAAATGGATCGAATACTGCGAAGAACACGATATCAATTACAAGATTGTAAACTGTTACTCCACTGATATTATTGAGCAGGTGGAAGACTGCGATGCCCTTATGTGGCACTTCAACCAGGCAAGGGCCGAAGATGTACTTTTTGCCAAACAGCTGATTTTTGCGCTGCAAACCGCCGGCAAAAAAGTGTTTCCTGACTTTTACACCGGATGGCATTTTGACGACAAGGTCGGACAAAAATATCTGCTGGAAGCAATAGGGGCGCCGGCGGTTCCCTCCTATGTATTTTACAACAAGCAAGAGGCGCTGAACTGGGTCGAAAATACGACTTTTCCCAAGGTGTTTAAGCTCCGCAGAGGGGCCGGGTCAGCCCACGTAAAATTGGTGAATAACCGGTCTGAAGCTGCCAGGCTGGTCCATCGGGCTTTTTCCCGTGGATTTAGCCAGTATGATAAAGTGGCAAATCTCAAGGACCGCTGGTATAAATTCAGAAAGGGAAAAACCAGCTGGTGGGATGTGACCAAGGGGATACTGCGATTAGCGAGAACCACGGAATTTGCTCGAATAATCGGTCCTGAAAAGGGATACGTGTACTTCCAGGATTTTATTCCCGGCAATGATTATGATATCCGGGTGATCGTTATTGACGGCAAGGCCTTTGCCATTAAACGGTTGGTCCGTGAGGGAGATTTCAGGGCTTCCGGAAGCGGCCATGTGCTGTTTGAAAAAAAACATTTTGATGAGGAGACCATCCGCCTGTCGCAGGAGGTTGCCGAAAAGGTACAAAGTCAATGTCTGGCGATCGATTACGTGTATGACAAGGAAAACCGTCCCTTTATAGTCGAGTTGAGTTACGGATTTGTTAAAGAAGTGTACTACAACTGTGAAGGATACTGGGACCGGCAATTAAACTGGCATCAAGGTCGATTTGATGCCCAGGGATGGATGGTTGAAAGCCTGGTTAAAAATGCAGGTTGATTACGTTGATTGAATAGGGAATTGCAAAACTTTTAGCCAGCTACATTTTAAAACAGAGGTGGATTTTTTGAGGGCTTTGCGAAACCCCTTTTGCAAAGTCCCTCTTTTTATGTGAAGAAAAAATGAACGCTCCTTTTGGGGATAAAATGTTTGTGGTTTCTTGGGTACCCAACTAAACCACAAAAGACCCAACTTCTGCCCAATCTCAATAATTAACGTGAGTTCGATACAGCTTCCAGCTTTAATATTGTTTCTTCACTTCATGGGGCAGGCCTTTAATCTCCCCTTGAGGGGAGTCCCGCCGGAGGCGGGAGGGGTGTCTCTTCTCTATGTCAGACCTGCACCTCCCGACCCAGAGTGACTGTTTTCTTGCCATTTCAAGGGAAACAGGCATTCTGGGTGAGATCACTATGTAGAACTCAGGTTAATTGCTTGGGTTACCCTGATTATTGTTGGCCCTTCCTTTAGGTTTTCTCCCTTTCTTAGAAAATTCGGAACTTTATCAAGCGTACTCTATATAAGCTTCTTGTGTGCTCTCGATACTGTTTGAATGGCTCTATAACAGCAGTTAATCTCTACATTTGAAGAATTTGTATAACAGGCAGAATGCTCAATTCTATTTTTATTAGAACAAATAAAATAAAGTATTGGAAATTTCTAATATTTGTGTATACTAGGGCAGCAAGAAGAGGTTAACTCCTCAATTTATAGTTGTTTACATCTAAAGTAATATCATCTACATCGCATAAAGATCTACGATAGGAGCCTGTAATGGCATGTCAAAAGGTACAGAAGTGTTTTAAGTCAGATCTTCTATGCGAAAATAAATATTATAAAAAGTTAATTTTATTACAAAATACTGTAACAATTACTGGGTAAACCCTTCTTAGACTACCCAAATAACTAACACAATATCATCTACAATGCTCTCTCACATCCCTCGCAAGGACTGCGGCGGCTGCACGCCGTTTACAAATTTTATACAAAGTAAAAATTATATAATAAAAGCTTCTCTGCATTTCGCTTTTCTGGTCGTTCTCATAATTGGACTGCCCCTGTTGCTGTCTGCCCAGACGTTGGACAGTGTATCGGGGGATCGCCAGGCGCTGGTGGATCTGTACCAGGCGACGGGCGGTCCGGGCTGGGACAAC
>NZ_JBINJE010000027.1:0-56716 GCF_043951955.1 Halalkalibaculum sp. DA384
ACATTTGCCGCCAAAACATTCGCGTTCATCCTCATCCTCGGGACCGCCGCCGCGTGCGGATCCGTCACCGATGCCACCCTTGACGGGCCCGACCGCCCGGCCACCGTCGAGCAGCCCGTCGAGCCCACCCCTGAGACCTTCGGCAACGGCGACGACATGGAACCAATCCTCGACAAACCCGATTAATCACCCGTTCAACTTTTTTTCAACACCATTTTTTAACCACACAAAATTTACCAGCCATGAAGACCATCAAAACATTTGCCGCCAAAACATTCGCGTTCATCCTCATCCTCGGGACCGCCGCCGGTATCACACAAATCCAACTATGCTGTTGGTAGATACAAGGCATAAGGGGTTATTTAACATCTACGTCTGGTCATTTTATATTAGAAAACAACTATTCCAAATGTTAAGTATCTTGCGCCACTCGCAGCGGTGGCGCAATAGTACTTAATTTTAATTCAACTTTCCCCATGGTATCCCTGATACTTGTATTTGCTGTATTACTGGGATTTCAGCCAACTGACACACCTACCAATTCTTTGCCAAATCAGGCGAAGGAACAGGCGGCTATTTATTTGGAAGGAATAAAAACCCATGAAGAATTGAATATCAACTTATGGGCGCTGGCGGAGTTATGCCAAAATAAAGGGCAGGAGGAGTTGATAAATTACATCAAATCTGAAGCGAATCGAACTAAATATTTTAGGGACCTGAATGGAGTTCTTTGTGAAGAACAACCTAAATACCGCCTCTTGGAAAAACTAGCGCTCTCCTATGGGCATCCGGACTTCTTAATTGCTGCTATGCTTCAGAAAAGTGACTCTACGTCAAGGGAAACACTTTATAGCAGGTACCGAACTATGCACAAACTCTCTGAAAGAGAGGGGCTTAACTACGAGAAACTTATTACCCACATCATTAATAACAGCTCGATAGATTCTTCCACTCTCCCTGTAGAGCAATTCCACTTTGTCCATTTTTTATTGCTTTTCAACACCGAGGCCCTGGACAATCAAGTGATAACTGATGACTATCTCAAAAAGCTTGCCAATCATTGGTATCAACAAAATCTAAATTTCAACCCCCACTCCCTTAAAAGCTCCCTTTATCTTGTTACACTGTTCCGAGTTTTATACTTGACCAATGACTATTCAAAAATTCATACTATTTACTCGGACTTAACCCGTGAAAAGCTCTTTCCTTTATCAAATGACAGGCTGCGGGTATTTCGTAATTTGGATTTTGCCATGTACCAGATTGGACGTTACGATCTAAGTCTGGAAGTATCGCGTAATCACTCCCTTCCACTGGCCAATTTTTTGAATTCCCAAAAAGAACTTCTTTCTATTATGCAAACTCAGGGAGTGTACCTGTACCAGATAGGGAAAATTCAACAGGCCCAGGATATTTTTCAGGAAGTCTTGAAAAGGGCTACCGAAGAAAACATCCCTGTAAATAAAACGAGCTTATATCACAACCTGAGTATCACCCACTTTAAAAGTGGCAATTTCGACAAATATCTCGAGATCCAGTTTCAGGCACTAGAGCTCGCTCAAAAAGAACAAAACTATGAACATCAATTCAAAATATTACAGAACCTCCACATTTTTTATCGCAGAAATGGAGATATAAGTTCATCTCTAAGATATATTAATGAGGCACTAAAACTATCCAAAAGGCATGGTAATATTGAAGATCTGGGATCCATCTTTGTGTCGCTCGGGGTTTTCTACCGGGATTTAAAATCGAATCCGGACTCTGCCGCCACCTATTTTCAAAAAGCAGATTCGGTCATAAACAGGCAACAGAACTTTAACCTCTATTTTAAGCTTTTAACCGAAAAAGCGAGACTGTATGAAACACAAAATAAGTTTCAGCAGGCACTAAATATCTACCGGAGTACCAAACAGACTGTTAGATCGCAAAAAAATACTCAAACGTATCTTCATGCCCTTGTCGATGAAGCCAGAATACTGCTGAAGCTGGACAAAATTTCTGAAGTAGGAGAAGTCATAGCCATACTCAACAACTCAGACCTCTCACTGCTCGATTTTGCACAGATTGTAAAAGCAAAAACGCTCGAAGCGAACTATTTAATCACCACCGGCGAGCCGAACAGCGCCTATGAAATATTGAAACCGACCATTCGGCAGGTGGTAGAGCGGGCACAGAGCAGCACGGATCTGCAGTCGGGGTTTTGGAGTATTGAGCAGGAGTATCTGGATGCTTTTAAACTGTTTGTCGATCTGCTTATTGAAACGGACCGTCCTGGTGAAGCGGCCCTGGCACTGGACCAGTTGAAAACGATCAACGATGCCGCCTTTTACCAGGATCCCATGGTTAAAGCCCAACAACTCAATGAGTCCGAATTGACGCAGTACCGGCAGCTTGCCAACAACCTGGATCAACTGCGAAAACAGAAACTGAGCGCCTCCTCCAGGGAGCGCGTGCAGATTCAAAATAAAATTGACCGCTTGAATGCACAAAAGCGGGCCCTCGATCGAAAAATCACGCAATATGCCGACAAGCCGACCATAAATATGCACCAGGTTCAGCGGCAGCTCTCCTCCAACGACCTGATCCTGCATATCACCGAACTCAAGGAGACCTACTATCTGGCCAGCATCACAAAACGAAACATTGATTTCCACAAGGTTGATCTGGATGAACAGACCCGGGCCCTTTTTGACCAGTCGATCCAAGCGCTTTCGACCGGAGAAACGGACCTGAACAAGCTGTACCGACTCGGGAAAAAGCTGAATATTTCGGAACTGGCCTCATCCATAGAAAATGTCATCCTGATACCCGACAGCTACCTCTTTCAGCTTCCGATGGATATTCTTCCCCTGACTCCCCCGTCATCACATTACAGTTACGGGGAACCCACATATTTCATTGAACAATATCGCACTGAATACCTGACCTCCCTCAATGAATTTGTACATGGAGCGCAGCCCGATAAATCATTCAACTGGGACTACGTGGGATTCGGAATAAGCGAATTCAACAATGCGGGATCAGAACTGATGCCCCTGCCCTACGCACGCCGCGAGATTCTCCAGATATCCCGGGAGCTGACCAACCTGGAGGACCACAGAACGATCCTGGAGGAGCAGTCTACCGAAGAGGCCTTCCGGGCAGCCGCACCCAAAGCGCGCATTCTTCACCTGGCAACGCACAGTACAGTCTCGGAGCAGGACCCGCTTTTTTCGCGCATTTACATGAGCAGTCCCGCCGGTCAAACGGAAACGGAACAGTTTAACAGCCAAATTTTTGCCTATGAACTTTTTGAGATGAACCTCACCAATGACCTTATTATGCTGAACTCCTGTGAATCCGGTTCAGGTTCCTACCTGCAAGGGTCCGGCATTGTGGGTATTAGTCGCGCGCTTCGGTACGCCGGGGCGGAGAGTCTCGTACTGAACCTCTGGTCAGTCAATGACATGATGGCTTCCGATTTTGCCACCCGGTTTTACAGGGCGTTGAACGATGGGGACTCCAAATCGGAAGCACTGAGAAAAGCCAAAGTGTATTTCCTGAAACAAAAGAATGCCAACCCCCATTACTGGGGGCCCTACATGCTTATTGGCAGCAGCCAGGCGGTAGTGAAGCCAATGCAGAGCTCAAACATCTATGTGGCCTCCGGTTTTATGCTCTACCTGATTGTTATGGTCAGTTTGTCATATATGGCACAACAGCAAAACATACCAACCGGAAATAAACGGGAATAACCTCCATAAAAAAGCCCGGCAGCAAATCTGTTACCGGGCCTTTTCCAATATGTTTGTACGTGTATCTTATATGATCAAGAATACTGCTATTCGGTCGCCAGTGCACTCAGATAATGCTTGGCCACGCGGCGGTATGCGCCATTCAGTTCATACGCGTTCTGAATTGCTTGCCGGGCTTTGTCCAGCTGGTTGAGCTGAAAATACGCGTTACCCAGGTACCAGTAGCCCTTTTCGCGGGTTAGTGCATCAACGGCCTGCTTTTCAACAACGTGCTGAAAATTTCGGATCGCCTGATCGTAGCTGCCATCGTTATAATAAAGAGACCCAATATTCAGATGCAGTTTCGCGGACCATGCGGGATCATCTGCCGATTCCAATTCCTGTTCCAGCATCTGTATTGCATCTGCCGTATTCCCCCTGTTGGCCAGGGCCAGCGCATCCTTCAATACGCCCTGCTCAGAATTGGGCTCCATTACGCCATCTTCAGACCGGTAGTAGTCCAGCTCTATGCTTGTGATCGGTTCTACAGTTTCCGCGGACTGGAATTCCGGCATATTGATAACGGCCAAGACGCTTACCAGCAGTACAACCACGGCTGCTGCAGCATACGACCACGCCCTGTCCATGCCAAGGATGGTGGCAGCACCTTCCCGTTCAGATTCAATCACGGCCTTGGTATTGGCTACCGTTTTAAGGTAATCAAGCTGATCACCATTCTGTATTAGTTCTGCCCATAACTCGTCAATCTCATCAGAAGAAAGCTGACCATTTACATACTGATCAATTTTCTCTTCAAGATCTCTATTTTTATGACTCTCAATCATCTGCCTTGCTGTTAAAGTTTACCATTAGCTTTTAAATAAAATAACAAACTCTCGTTTCAATACTTTAATATTAAAGATATTTAATATTAAGATTGAAATGCCAGAAGAAAAAATATATGCTCTTTGAGATTAAATACTATAGCAAATTTATTTAAGGCTATAGACAATCAAGCTCTTATCTAGATGAATATCTTTTTTCTCCCATTTCCAACTATAAGAGTACCTACCCCGCAAAGTGTTACAAAAAAATCTTTGATCTCCCCTCATTTATTCCCACTATGGAAGCTTCTGGTCAGCAATCCCGTACCTTTCAGATTGAAACATTTCTGGAGAGCATGCCAAGGACGCGTGATACCTGCCGAATATACAATCTCCCCGCCCCGGTAACCCGATATTATCACTCCGGTGGTAAATATTTGTTAACTATTGTATCCCTTATCAATATTTTTATTTCTTTACAACAGCAGACTTTAAAAATCTGGGCTCCGCCAGTACAACCGTCTGAATGGAAGGGTTTGTCTCTCAGCAGGGGGATATGAATCCCGCGAACTGCAGCAGGATAAACTCGCGACATGGTAAATCCTCGCATATAGTCAACTAAACCATTTTTAGCCTATGAAGCCTCTTGGAGTTTGGTTTTTAACAGCAGTGCTCTCCTTATGTATCTATTGTTCCAAAGCAGACCAGGCTTCGGTCACGGGTACGCTGGACTATGTCGGATCATCCGAAATTTATATTGAAAAGCCTCCCCTCCACTACAAGTATGCACCCAAAAAGATCTTTCCCGTAACTCCGGACGAGGATGGAACATTCGGCACCTCCATTCCTGCCGATTCCACGGAGATCGCTTTTTTCGTAATTGATGACACCCGATACCCGGTGGTGGTGCAGCCGGGCCAACAGGTGCATTTGACGATACGGCGCGCCTGGTTTCCCGACTCCGTAACCGTGGAAGGTTATCCCAGGGAATGGGACGAAATGTACAGCCAGTATCGATCTGAGGATACTAAAATCATGAACTCTATTGAAGAAGAGCTGCCCGCCTTCCGAAATGGAGAACAAACCGATGTCATTGAGCTCTATAAAAACAGAATATCGGTAGCTAAACGACACCTGGGCGATACTCCCCTCGAAATTTACTACCATAAAACCATCGGGGAATACCTGGTTAAAAGTCTGGAGTCGATCACCCACCGGTGGGGCCAGCCCGGTCTCAATCCCCGGCAACATCGCAAAGAGGTGATGGAAAAGGCTGAAAAACTTAATTTTTTCAGCTACAAGGTATTAAAAAATCAACGGGCGGGAATCAGGGACTTTACCAACGCCTATGCAAATACATTTGGAGTCGAGGAACGCCTGGAGGAGAAGTATGGACAGGACCTGATGCAGTATGACGTAAAGCGGCTCGGGTATGAAACAATGGACTCTGCCCGGACCTCGGTTCTCAAGCATATCGATGGACGAAGGGCAAAAGCGTACGCCAGGATGCACCTCATAGCGGAACGGATCGGGGAGATCTCTCCCGAAGTGGCTGAACCCAGCTACAACCAGTTCCTGCAGGAATACCAGGATTTCCCTGCATACGTGTCGTTCCTCACGGAGTTCTATAACCAGGTAAAAAGCGTCTCCCCTGGTCAGCCGGCCGTTCCCTTCGCCCTGCCCAGCCAGGAAGGCAACATTATAGAACTGGAAGATTTCAAAGGAAGATACCTGTTGCTGGATTTCTGGGCCGCCTGGTGCATCCCGTGCCTGGATGAGTTCCCCCACATGCGGGAACTCTATCAAAAATATTCGCGTGATGATTTTGAAATTGTGGCGATCTCCATTGAAGAAGACAGCCTCACCTGGCGGCGGGCCCTGCAACGGTTTCAGAATCCCTGGGTTCAGCTTTACGGAGGTAATGGATTTGAGCAAGAGACTTTTAAAAAATACCGCGGTGGTGGCATCCCGTTCTATATACTCGTGGACCGGGAGGGAAATATTGAACGATACAATGATGTCCGTCCCTCTTTTAATCTCGAACAGGTACTGGACAGCCTGATTACGAGGGAGGACGAAACCTGAGACTCTTTTGCTACGGGAGGAAACCCTGAAATCACAATCGATAAATACCTGCTGATGAGAATACTTTTTGGAATGTTGCTGGTTATATCGTTTTCTGCTTCCGGCTGCGCCCAGCCCGCAGGCGAAGTCTCCCTCGAGAACAAAATCGGGCAGATGCTGATGGTTGGATTCCGCGGAACCGAAATCGATGCCGGAAACCCGATTGTCGAAGACATCCGCGACCGTAACATTGGGGGTGTCATCCTCTTTGATTACGACGTCCCCTCCCAGCACCCCCTGCGCAATATTCAGTCAGCCGACCAGGTGAAAAGACTGACCGAGCAGCTCCAACATTTGGCCTCGACTCCCCTCTTTATCGGTATTGACCAGGAAGGCGGACAAGTGATCCGCCTGAAGCCCAGGTTCGGGTTCCCCCAAACAGTATCGGCTCACTATTTGGGTACGGTTAACAACCCAGATACCACCCAACTCCATGCAACCCAACAGGCCCGGCTGCTGGATCAGCTGGGGTTCAACGTCAATTTTGCACCGGTTGTAGACCTGAACACCAATCCCGAAAATCCCGTCATCGGCAAGCTCGATCGCAGCTACTCTGCCGACCCTGAAGTCGTGACAACGCACGCACGCATTGTCGCAAGAGAGCACCTCAAGGCTGGCGTCATTCCGGTACTAAAACATTTTCCGGGGCACGGCAGCGCCTGGAACGATTCCCACAAAGGGATCGCGGATGTCACGGAGACCTGGCAACAAGTGGAGCTCGAGCCGTATGCGAACCTGATCGCCAGCGACTCCATACCGGCGGTAATGACTGCTCATGTATTTAATGCCAAACTCGACTCCACCTACCCGGCCACTCTTTCCAGCCCGGTACTTGACGAGCTGCTGAGAGATCGCCTCAGTTTCGAGGGATTGATCTTCTCCGATGACATGCAGATGCAGGCGATACGTTCTCAATACGGACTTGAAACCGCTTTGAAACAGGCCATCAACGCCGGTGTAGATATCTTGGTGTTTGCCAACAATTCCGTTTTTGAGGAAGATATTGCCGAACGGGCAATCTCTGTCATCAGTCGCATGGTGGAACGGGGAGAAATTTCCAGGACAACTATTGAAGACTCGTACAAACGGATTATGAGAATAAAAAGCACCTTTGAGTGATAAAAAACTCAATATACAACATGGTGCACTGATCTGTACCCATATTCTTTTTGCGATCTTCAGTTGAATTTATCAGACACTCAGCAAGGATGCAGATGGGCTGACTTGGCTTTTTACCCCTTCGGGTTTTACGAATTTGAAATCCTCTTTTATGAGATATAAACTACTATTTTGATTTTTTTCAAAGATTGATCCTCAACAAGAATCTGTTTATTGAAGGCTCTCTTTGGTTTTAGGCAAAAAGACAGGATATAAAATTATTCAGGTATGGCGAATCTTCCCGGCGTAAAAGAATATACGATTCAATGGTATATAACCCGGTTTTCCGATGCGCGGGACCGGGCCATTTCATTTTGTCAGCCGATAAGCGAGCCGCTCTTTATACAGCGGCCGGCTGAAGACCGATGGAGCATCGCCGAGTGTTACAGCCACCTTAATGAATTCGGGGAGATATATTTGGAAAATATTCGCGACGGGCTGGCTACCGCGCCGACCTCTTCCGTAGAAAATGAAGAGCGGCCTTTTCCGCCCCGGCTGCTCTGGAAAGGGGTTATCAAACTGTTCGCCCCACCATACCGGCTGAAGATGAAAACCGTAAAACCTTTCTCTCCGGCATCCAAAGCGCGACTAAAAAAACAACCGGTACTGGATCGTTTTGTACACCTGCAGGATGCCTTTATCGATGAGCTGACAACTGCCTGGGTCAACTCGGTAGACCTAAACAAAATCAAAGTCTCCAATCCCCTTCTCAAATTTGTCCGAATGACCCTTTCGGAGAGTTTTGCCGTGGCCGAGGTTCACCAACGCCGTCACATCTGGCAGGCACAACAGGTTTGGAAACAGCTTACATAGCTTACTTTAGTAACTCTTTACGACAGCCAGAGGTATTCCTTTTCGTGTGATCAAAAACGAACCCTAACCAAACCAGCTCTCACTGGAGATGAGCTCTTCCTGTTGCAAGGTCCGAACAGCGTAGGAGTATCCCGGCTGAATCGCGTATCCACCATAGGCGCCTTTCTTGTTTAACGCAAGAAATCCGACCTGTCCATCCATTCCCCCCCCGTGGTTATTGACAATCCGTTCTACGGCCTGACGGCAGGCGTCTGTGGGCGACGCTCCATGCCGCATCAGCTCTACCACAAGGTGACTCCCGGCAACCCTGATCACCTCTTCCCCTACCCCGGTGGCCGCGGCAGCCCCTATATCGTTGTCAGCAAACAGACCCGCGCCGATCAGGGGCGAATCTCCCACGCGGCCGTGCATCTTCATGCCGATTCCGCTGGTCGTGCACGCCCCTGAAAGATTTCCCTGCCGGTCCAGTGCCAGTATCCCGATCGTGTCGTGATTCATATATTGATCCCAGCTTGTCACCGGGTACTCCGGATTCTTTTTCCAGTTTAACCATACCTGGCGGGCTTCTTCGGTGAGCAAATTTTCCTTTTTAAAACCGTTGTCGAGGGCAAACTGCTGCGCACCCTCACCGACCATCATGACGTGTGGTGAATTTTCCAGTACTTTCCGTGCCACCGAAACAGCGTGCTTGATATCCTGCAAAAACGCCACCGATCCGCATCGCGATTCATGGTTCATGATACAGGCATCCAGAGTTACCTTCCCGGTACGGTCCGGATAGCCCCCATATCCCACGGAGCGATCTCCCGGATCGGCCTCCGGTACCCTTGCCCCCGCCTCTACTGCATCCAGGGCCGGCCCGCCTCCAGAAAGGATCTCCCACGCGGCACTGTTCGCCTTGCGGTTGTCCCAGGTTGAGATTACAACCGGTCCCTCAGCTTCAGCTTGTCCAGAGAATGAAAACTTTCTTCCCGCAGGCAATAATGCGCCCAGCAGGGATGTCTTTAAAAAAATTTCGCGATCCATATGACAATTTCTCCTGTTATCGGTTTTCTTGGTTGTACTTGTCGTAGGGAAAAAGAAACAGCCCGTACGGTTCATGCCCCTTTTTATCCGCCGACTGGTGATGACGCTGGTGCGCGTGACGAATTAAGCGCATGATCTTGTTGTCACTTTTAAAGGGCATAAATCGTTTGTGAGCAAACAGGTCGTGAATGATAAAATACAGGACCCCGTACACTGCAATGCCGGTTCCGATGGCAAAGGCGACCGAACCCAGCGGATCTCCCGCCCCCCAGAACATCAATCCCACCGATACCAATGCAAAGAAGAGCGAAAACAGGTCGTTCAACTCAAACCAGCCGTGCGTGGGTGTGTGATGCGACTCGTGAATATTCCAGAGGAACCCGTGAAACAGGTACCGGTGTACAAGGTAGGATATGATCTCCATCCCGCAAAAACCCAACAGTAGCAATCCGGCAAATCCCAGAATCTCGTTCATGATATCTTTTTCCTGTTATTAATCTTGGATCAATATGTTAACCCTGGCTGAGTAGAACGCCGATGTTAAAACATGTGCAACTAATTATAAAGAACGGGCGTTGTAAAACCAACTACCGCTGGAGGAAGATCAAATACAGCGCTATGTTGAGCGAAACCAGTTTAAAAGCGGGCAGATCTACTTCAGTAATTAAACGTGTGATCAGGGGAATGAGACAACCTCCCAGAAAACTTACTCCTATTCCACTACCTTCGGATTTAATTACCTGCAAAAATTGTTTGCGGAAATGGATGATAAAAAAGACAGAGTTACGTTTCCAGAAGACGAGCAGACATGTTGAATGTTTAAATACCCCTTAGCCCGATGAATAAAACCGATCCCGGAAAATTTGAATTCAAGTACAGGATATCTGAAGCTGCAGTAGAGCAGTACGAGAAAGAGGGAAAAAACTTTACTCTTAAGCAGGTGAGCCGTCAGGCAGATTGCACAGTGGCCGACATTCTTGAATATTTTCCTGGTAAAAAAGCGATCCTTCAATTTTACTACACGGGCCTGCTTGTCCGCTACCGGCTGATGTTGGAGGATATCGAGGGATTTGACGATTACCTGCTGGCTGAAAAACTATCAAATTTTGTATATACCTCATTTGATCTTTTGGATGAACACAAGTCGTTTGTCCGGGAAACGTTTACCCCGTTGATATTCTGTTCCTATTCCGGTACCGGGTTCGAACAGCAAACACGGGAACTGCTGGAGCGTTTTTTTTCCGGTGATCCCCGGATATCGTCGAGCAGTGCCCTGCTGATGAACCGTTACTTTTACCAGGTGCTTTACCGGAAATATACGGTGCTGATCCGCTTCTGGCTTAAAGATACCAGTGAAGAGCAGGAGGTAAGCATGGAGCTAACCGATAAATACACTGCATTCCTGCAGGAGCTTATGTACAGCGCGGCCGTCGACAAAGGATTTGACCTGGCTAAGTTCCTGTTTTCCAATGCTGTTTTCAGCAGCGGATTCCAATCGATTAAAAACCTGTTCCCAGAAATTGAAATACGAGACTAATGAGTGACGATTTTCCCTCTTCAAAATTTGAGCGCGGAAAAATATTTGCCAAAACCGGGTTAAAGCTGGGCACCAACTATGCCAGGCGCCATCTGAAGAAAGCCGCCGGCCGGAAAGAAAGCCGTGAAGAAAGCAGCCGGTTCCATACCGAAAACGCCCGTCAGGTATTTAATGAATTCAGCAAGCTTCGCGGTACGGCCCTCAAGATTGCGCAGTCGCTGAGCATGGACCAGGGCCTGTTGCCGGAAGAGTTTACAGAAGTGATGGGAGAAGCCCAGTACAGCGTCCCACCCATCAACAAAGCGCTGGCGCGATCGATTATCAAAAAACAGCTTGGCGCCTATCCCGAGCAGCTGTTCCGGTTTTTCAACCCGGAGGCGCTGGCAGCGGCCTCTATCGGGCAGGTGCACAAGGCAACACTCAGGGATGGGCGACCCGTAGCGGTGAAGATTCAATACCCGAATGTGCGGGAGACCATCCAGTCGGACCTGGGGATGGCCAAGCTCTTAATTAAACGGTTTGTTAAAAACGGGGCCGACCTCGACGATTATTTTGAGGAAGTACAGTCCACCCTTATGGAAGAGACCGATTACATTCATGAAGGAGAACAGATCGAAGCCTTCCACAGGCGGTTCTCGGGCGACCGGTACATCACGCCGAGATGGATCAGGGAGTATTCCACACAAAAGGTGCTGACGATGACATTTATTGAAGGTAAACACCTCAAGGAGTTTCTCGACACCTCGCCATCCCAGGAGAAACGCGACCATTTTGGCCAGCTGTTGTGGGACTTTTTCCACGACCAGGTGGTGCAGCGCGATACGGTTCATGCCGATACGCATCCCGGCAACTTCTTTTTTACGGATGACGACCAGCTGGGGATTATCGATTTTGGGTGCGTAAAGAAATTTCCCATCGATTTCTCAAATAAATACCTGCGGCTGCTGCCGATCCACATGGCGGACGATATCGACAAAATTCGTGACCTCTTCCTCGAACTCGACATCATCAGGGAAAACCCGGACAACCCCCGGAAAGAGGAACAGTTTTTCCAGTTCTGCATGAATTACGGGCGGGCGTTCGCAGAGCCCTACAAAACCGACGAATTCGATTTCGGGGATCAAGAGTTCCGGGAGCGCATCAACCGTTTTGCCAAGGAACCTCCCATCATGAACGAACCACGCGGCTCAAAACACTTTATCTATAGCACGCGCGTACATCTGGGGCTTTACAATCTGCTCATGAAACTGGGGGCCCGGGTCAACACCCGGAAAAGCCGCGAAAAGGCTCTTGCCGTCCTGGAAGAAATGACAGCCTGAACACGGTTACCGGGTATACACATGTTCAGAGCTTATCAGTTGTTGCAAGGACCTTTGCAGAACCTGCTATTTTGTTGGTAAGTGGTTATACCACCGACCTTGTTGACCTTTAAACGGGAGTACAACTCCCTCAGAACAAGGAATTGAGGGTTTTGCAAAGCCCTTCACAATACGTTTTCGACCTTCCTGTATACTTATAAAGGGACAGCCGTGACTTTTAAAGCAAGTTCTAACCCGCATTCTCACAAGTATTTTGGATGAATTCCTGCAATTTTATGGGTTACAATAACTTATGCCAGTTTTTACTGCCAAATTATCATTACAGTCTGCAAAAGGCTGCGAAATTTGCCCTTCAGCTGCGTTGAAGGACAAATCGCCTACTCAACATACAGAGAGGTACGTCTGCGCGGTCATTTGCCCTTCGCCTTGCTGAAAAACAAATTTCTTGGTGAGAAATCCGGGCTAATTGCCCATATTCTGCAGATATTGGTAAAAGTCGCTGTTTGTCGAGATCACGACCGAGGTCTTCTCATCGAACGTATTGCGATACGCTTCCATCGAGCGGACGAACCTGTATAGCTCCCGTGCCTGCGTACTCTTGTCGTATGCATTGGCATAAACGGCCGCAGCTTCGGCATCCGCCTGACCCCGAATCTCCTCCGCTCTCCGAAACGCTTCTGACTGGATCTGCTTCAGTTCCCGCTCTTTTTCTCCGTTAATACGCGATGCTTCTCCCTGTCCCTCAGAACGGAACTTTTCGGCTATGCGCTGCCGCTCGCTGATCATACGGTCATAGACGGTCTGGCGCACATCCTCTACGTAATTGATCCGTTTAAACCGAAAATCGAGTACGGCCAGTCCCAGGTCGCCGGCCCGCTCATTTGCCAGCTGCTGAATGGTGGTCTGAATAGAATCACGCCCGACCGAAATATCTGCCAGGGAGTCTTCCACCACCTCAGAAATGATTCCCTCCCGGATCGGCTCGCGGTTGGTGGATCGGACCAGCTCCACGAGATCGTGAGAGGCGATGGCGTTGCGGGTTTCCCCATCCAGGATATCATCCAGACGAGATTGAGCACCGCGCTCATCCCGAAGCCGTTTGAAAAACTGGAGTGGATCGGTGATCTGCCAGCGGGCGTATGTATCCACAAAGATAAATTTCTTGTCCTTGGTCGGTATCTGATTCCGATCTCCGTCCCACTCCAGGTAGCGCTTGTCAAAATAGTGTGCCTCGTGGATAAACGGGATCTTCATTTTCATACCGGGTTCCATTTTCACCTCTCCCACTGGTGCCCCAAACTGCGTGATAACCACTTGTTCTGTCTCATCTACAATATAGAAGCCATCCATGGCTACCAGCACAAGGACAGCCAGGATAACTATAATGGATATTTTTGTGATATTTTTCATTGACCTGAAATCTTAGTTATTTCCTGAATTATTTGTATTAGATTCGGATCCACTACCCGCCTGTTGCAAGGGCCGACCCGGAGTGCCGGAGCCGTTCATCTGCATTTGAAGCAGCGGCAACACGCTGTTCCCCTCCTGGTCGGTAACAACTTTATTCCCGATTTTGGGCAGGATTTCCTCCAGCGTTTCCAGGTAGAGGCGCTGCTTGGTGACCTCCGGTGCCTTCATGTATTCTCCGTACAGGTCGTTAAACCGTGCCACCTCTCCCAGAGCCCGGTTCACACGGTTCACCGCGTATCCCTCGGCTTTCTGGATCGTCTCCTCGGCTTGTCCGCGTGCGCGGGGAATCACTCGATTATAAGCCGATTTCGCCTCATTAATAAGCGTTTCGCGCTGCTGCTGGGCCTCGTTCACTTCATTGAATGAGGGCTTCACGCGTTCAGGAGGGTTGACATCCTGCAGCACCAGCTGCTCCACTTTAATGCCGGTTTCGTACTCGTCACAAATCGCCTGGATCAACATTTGGCCCTGGTTGGCAACCTCGGCGCGTCCTACCGTCAGCACTTCATTCACGGTGCGGTCGCCCACAATCTGGCGTATGGCTGCTTCCGAAATATCGCGCAACGTCTGATCCGGATTCCTGACCTTGAACAAAAACTTGTACGGGTCTTCCACGCGGTACTGTACGACCCATTCCACATCCGCCAGGTTCAGATCTCCGGTCAACATCAGCGATTCATCCCGGTATCCCTCTTTCTGGTATGTAGACCGCACTCCAGAGCTGGTGGTGCGATACCCAAACTCGAGCTTGAGCTGGCGTTCCACCGGTACAATCTGGACCTCTTCAGCAAGCGGTATTTTGAAATTGAGTCCCGGATCGGCCGTGCGGGTGAACTCTCCGAACCGCATTACCAGCCCCACCTCTTCTGGGTCAACCGTAAAAAAGGAAGTGAATGCAAGGACAAATGCGACCGCCCCGAGGACAATTAGCCTCAGATGACCGCCTAGATTTTTTATTTGCTCGGGCAATTCGGGCCCCGAATATGTTTTTTCTGCCATCGGTTAGTAGTTAAATTTTGATTTATCATTTGCTGACTCAACGTACGGCCTCAGTTGGTCTGCCTCAAACTTTAAGACAGATAATTGTCGTATCGTCGGCCAGCTGGTAATCACTGAATTTCTGAATCCTGCGTTTGATGTCCAGTGCAATTTCATTGCAGGTTTTCTGGTCTGTATCCAGGGACTCCAGCAGTCCTGCGAGATTCTCATAGCCAAACCGGTTGCCCTCCGGATCAACGGCTTCCGGCAGGCCGTCGGAATAAAAAAGAAGAAAATCACCCGGCTGCAAGTTTGTTTCAAGTGCCTGGTAATCTACCCTGTCGAACAGGCCCAGCGGGTATTTCGGGGCCGGAGTGGTGATGAACTCCGCCCTGCCCTCCCGCTTGATCATCGGGAGACAATGCCCGGCATTTGCAATAGTCAGCTTCCTCATCTCCGGGTCATACTGCGCAATAATACAGGTAATAAATGTCTGTGGATCAGTACGATGATAAAGCGTTGGCGCCACTTCACGCAGGATGGAAGCCGGATGATCATTGGACAAGCGAGAGAGCAGCAACCCGCTGGTAAATACGGCATGCATGGCTGCCTTCATCGCTTTACCTGACACATCCGCGATCGTCATCGTAAGAATCTCGGCTTCGGGCCTGCTATTGCGACCCACGACATAGTCAAAATAATCGCCGCCGACCTCAAAAGAGGGAAGGAAAAAACCATATACATCCACCCCCGGTATTGACGGGGGACGCAGCGGCATCAGCTTAAACTGGCTTTCCCGCGCTATCTCAATCTCTTTTTCTACGCGCAGGTGGTTGGCAATACGTTCCTGGTATTGCGGGATGTAGCCCCCCATCTCGGAAACAGAATTCCCATACCTGAAGGATGCCAGCCCGTACAGGAAAGGGAAGCCGAGTATAAAAAACTGGACCCAGGCAACATAACCGATATCCATGCTCCGGGACCCAACATACGGGAGCGTGAATATCGTAACGGCAAAAATCCACCACCCCGTGGAAACGGTCAATATTCCCGCCCGGTCAAACGCATAAATCAGGACAGGGGCCAGTCCCGTAAACAGGATTACCTCATGCCAGATGGTACCATTTGTACCAAAAAGAGCGGCAGAGCCGGCACACAAAAATCCGAGAAGAATGGCAGCCACAGGATAAAAAATCTTTTTATTCGGAAGCCGCTTCCTCAGAAATCCGACAACAACCCCGATGTGTCCCAGGGCGACCAGCCAGGCGTTGACCCAACCCGACATGTTGATCGTAAGCAGCTTGGGCGAAATACTTGGTTCTGTAAATCCAAACTGGCTGTCATGCTGATAAAAAACCAATCCCATTAGGTAGAGCGCAAGGGACAGTCCGCCCAGCAACACGCCTCCCAGGGCGAAACCCCGGAGCAGTCCATCGCCGGTTTCCCTGAAGAAAAACCGGTATCGCCAGAACGCATCGATCACGTGGAGTTGTTCATCCCCGTTTTCACGAGCAGTGGCCTCCCACCCGATATACGCGAGGGCTCCATACAGTCCGCATACAGCTCCAAATAAAAGGAAATTGAAAAACAGGATGGTAAACATATCATCCGTCAAAAACGGCCTGTGGGTATAAATAAGGAAGAGAATACGCCACAAAAAGATAGCCAATGTAATAGTTACAAATACAAACAGGGCGCGTTTCCACTCTACTTGCCCTTTATTGATATGCTTGATCCCCTTGAAAAATACCAGCACTACCAGCAAGCCGACCGTCAGGTAGAGCACAATATAATATTGACTGTCCGGTGCAAACGGTCTTGCGAACTGTTCCGGTTCGTTTTGATCGGTGGCGGCAAAGGAGATCAAGGAAGCCCCATACCTGATCTGCGTTCCGTATTGCCCGTTCACTTCCCTTATTTTGGGCTGTATCTCCAGTATCAGCCGCTCCGGACCAGCATTTGCCTTTTCTATTATCTGCCAGTGAAATGTGGTATTGCTGCCCACATCGGTTTCCGAAACGTTTGCCGAGTTGTTATCGAATGTCGGTGTTACGTCCGACAAGGAGGTATCCCGGATATCCACGCTTGACAGCCGGTACTCGCTGAGATCATAGGCAAAAATATCAGACACAATCTTTTGTGCCACCCCGAGCAGGGAGTCTCCTGGTACAAATGTGGGATTATCAGTGACAGAATTGGTTGCAGCACGGCGCACTTTTCCTTCATCATCATAACGCAGCTGCAGGTGTCCGGCCCGTTCAAACAGGTCAGACTGTGAAAGGGAAAGCGAAGTTTCCAACTCGTCCAGGCTTGTGGCCACGGTAACGAGCCAGCTACTCAGGAAGGCATCCCGCTCATGAAGCTCGCCGGGGCGGGACAGGCTGTCGCCCAGCGAGTCAGCAAGTATTTCATAATACCCCAGGTGCTGCGTCCGGGTGCTGAGCATATGCAAACTATCGGTGGAAAATCCCAGTTCGCGGGCAAGCTCAGAAGTTCGGCTCTCAACCGTCGCCCGGCTTTCGTGAATAGGGTTCCCGGCATTAAAATCGACGGATGGACGCAAAAGAAAAAACAGTGCATAGCCAACAGCACCGAGGAAGATCCAATATGCCAAACGTTGCCCCATCTGTTCGTACGAGTAATAGTTGATTCTTAGAAACTACAAGCAAAATTTTTTATAAAAACGAAAAGTGACTGAATGCAAAAGGTCTTTGCAAATCACCCTTCATGAATAAGAACCTGATGACGTGATTTGACCTGTGCGAATAGAGACTACGACTTTTAATTCATTTTGTTACTTTATTTTTGAGAAAGGGCTGCCAGTTGACGAATATTTCGACATAACAACAGGTACTTCTTGCCCACATTTCTCTGTGAGACAAACAGGCTTACGGCTTTGAAACAGCAACGGTTTTGTAGCCCATTTTAAAAAAGTAAGGGCACCCGGTTGCTACCAGTGCCCTTACATATAAACAGAATAAAAATCAGCGGTGGCCGTCAGCCCTCTTTGGCCTCCTCGGCAAAAGATTCAAATACCATTTTCAGGTCTTTAGAAATTTCTTCTTTTGTGCGGCCTTCAATCCTGTGACGGGGTATCATCGCCTTGATGTCGCCATCTTTAAAATAGGCGAATGCCGGGGATGACGGCGGGTATTCGCTGAAATATTCGCGCGCCCGAGCCGTGGCCTCCTTGTCTTGACCGGCAAATACGGTGACCATGTGATCCGGTTTTACATCGCTTTCGTCAAGCGCAATTTTTACTCCGGGCCGCGCATTACCTGCGGCACATCCACAAACCGAGTTGATAACCATCAACATGGTACCTTTGTCATATTCCTTCATTGCGCGATCCACATCATCCGGGGTCTTCAGTTCTTCAATTCCCAGTTCCGTGAGCTCTTCGCGCATCCATGAGGTGTCGGGACCTACTCCAAATCCGAATTGCATAACAGTGTGTACTTTTATTAAAGGGGTGTCTGATTCATTTCAAATATAACAAATATATAAAGAATGTGCGACGCATCTTCAGATACGCCGCACAAATCCTTACCCTTTTGCAGTTGATCTGATCAGGTGGCGTCGTTGTAATATTCGTTCACCTGATCCCAGTTGACAAGATTCCAGAAATTGTTGACATACTTGCCACGCTCGTTTTGGTAGTGCAGATAGTAGGCGTGCTCCCATACGTCAACACCCAGGATAGGGGTTAGCCCATCCATGTACGGGCTGTTCTGGTTGGCCGTTGACAGTACCTGCAGCCCGCCGTCTTCATCGACGCACAGCCAGCCCCATCCGGAACCAAACTGGCCGGTAGCCGCATTGTTGAATTCCTCTTTGAAGTCGTCAAAACTACCGAATTCATCATCGATGGCATCTGCAATGTCACCGGTCGGGTCGCCTCCCCCATTGGGAGAAAGAATCGTCCAGAACAGCTTGTGATTGGCAAATCCGCCACCGTTGTTGATAACAGCCTGGCGTTTTTCTTCTGGTACCTCGTCAATGCGTTCGAGCACTTCTTCTATCGGGAGATCGGCAAATTTATGTCCCTCAAGTGCTGCATTCACCTTGTTGGTGTATCCCTGGTGATGCTTGGTGTGATGAATTTTCATCGTGCGTTCATCAATGTGAGGCTCCAAGGCATCATAATCATACGGAAGATCTGGAAGTTCAAAAGCCATAATAATGTATAAAAATTTTATTTAACGGTTTGTTTAAAATAAATTCCAAACAGACTTAACTCTTTGGCTTGCAACGCACTATTGTGCTATTGCAGGAGCGTGTATATAATCATTTTTTCTGTAAAAATCGTTCCCGAAAGTCTTAACAATGTTTTAATGAAACCGATGCAGCATTGCTTGCTCATTTCTGGTATTTTAACATGAATTTTGAATGTTGTTTTCAGTTAAAAACACAAAGGTATGTCTCACGAATACGATGTAATTATAGTTGGAAGTGGACCTGCAGGTTATTCCTGTGCCATGCAGAGCTCCAAATTTGACAAAAAGGTGCTGGTCGTTGAAGCCCATGACAGCAACCTGGGGGGAACCTGGATCAACCTGGGAACCGTGCCCAGCAAGGCTCTCCGGGAATCGGCCAACACAATCAAAAAATTTGACACGCAGTTCGGAACCAGGGAAACCCGAAAACCGTATGAGCGCTTCCGCATGGAGGACCTGCTGCAATACAAAAATGCAGTATTGGAACAGGAGAATAAAAAGGTAAAGAATGACCTCATCAAAAATGAGGTTGATGTGGCCCGCGGATTCGGCCGTATTGCCGGGGAGCACACCGTAGAGGTCGAAACGCCCATCGGAACCACCGAACGGTACAGCGCAGACCGGATTTTGCTCTGTACCGGAAGCAGCCCTGTCTATCCAACAAGTTTTGAGATCGATCACGATAAAGTGCTGGACTACAAGTCCATTTTCGGCCTTACCCATATTCCCAAGCGCCTGGCGATCATCGGCATCGGCGTGAACGCCCTGGAATATGCGACCACGTTCGCCGCGCTGGGGACGCGGGTGACCATGCTAAGCGAGGACCAGGAGCACCTGACGTTTTTGGATGAGGAGATCCAGGACCACCTGGACCAGGCGCTGGCCGATCAGAGTATTACCATTAAAAAGGGGGTACAGGTTGAAAGTATCGAGTATAACTCCATACGAACCTGTGTAGAGGTCCGTTTTAGAAAACTGCAGGGCGATGACCGATTGCAGGTTATAGAAACCGAGCACGCACTCTACATGGGGGGAAGCAAACCCAACACCGCTGATATCGGGCTGGACAAGGTCCAGATCGAAATCGACGATGAAGGGTATATTCCGGTGGATGA
This sequence comes from Halalkalibaculum sp. DA384, assembly GCF_043951955.1. Taxonomy (NCBI): domain Bacteria; kingdom Pseudomonadati; phylum Balneolota; class Balneolia; order Balneolales; family Balneolaceae; genus Halalkalibaculum; species Halalkalibaculum sp. DA384. The sequence continues at coordinate 20,298 of NZ_JBINJE010000027.1, forward strand.
TACCTACAAAACAAAAATTGACAGTATCTACGCCGCCGGAGATATCATCGGGTTTCCCCGGCTGGCCTCGGCTTCTTTCACCCAGGGACGTCTCGCCGCCTGCAACATGTTCGACATACCGGCCAAAGACATCCCCCAGCAGATTCCCTTTGGCATCTACACCCTGCCCGAAATGTCGCATATCGGGCTGACCGAGCAGCAAGCTATCGATGAGGGAATAGATGTGACCGTGGGACGCGCCTATTTTAAAAATATTGCCAAAGCGGATATGATGGGCGACCCCAGGGGCATTCTCAAACTTGTCTTCAGCACTGATTCTTTTAAACTACTGGGCGTGCACATACTCGGAGACCAGGCCTGCAACCTTATCCACCTGGGGCAGTCCGTGATGGCTTTTGACGGTGATATCCGCTACTTCATCCGCAACGTCATGAATTATCCCACCCTGAGTGAAGCCTACCGGCGGGCCGCCTTCAACGGAGTCAACCGCGTGTACAAAGCGGGAGTGAAATATAAGAAGATACTCGAAAACGGTGGCTAAGACCGGTGATAAATCGGTCAAAAACAGATTGATAAATAGTGTGAGCCGGCGGTTTATTGATACTGGTATTGAGACTACGGGAATACTCCCATTTTCCGCTCAGTCCTTTGAAATTTTGGGGCGGCAGGCCACCGTATCGGGACCGTGCCGGCCGCCCCACTTCTCTCCTCGGTTGGTCGCTGTGCCATAATATTTTGAGCTGGCGTTCACACCTGCATACCACGGGCGTGTTGAGATACTCCGCGTTATTCCAGTGACCCGATTGATGGGGGGGGGGCAGATCCCGATCCCCGAACGTTTAGAAGACGAACCTTTCACGGCCTGTAATCTGTAAGATTTCGACCCTGAACCTCGTCAGGAGATTTATTCCCAAGCAAGGCGACAGGTTAAGCTCAGTCACCTCACCGCGATATGTGGTTTGTTTCAACTGTGCGTTTGTAAAGCACTCCACCGGACTCAAATACAGGATCCTGCAAAACTGTATCTTTGACGAGCCTCCTGCAAACATACAATGCAATCTCCTTTTGGAGGCATAGACCAGGAGGTGACTTTGCTGTCCCCGGGAATGATCGCTGGTTTTGATATAGTATTCAAAAATTAAATAATTGTTAACATTTACACTTATTCAAGATAATTAATGATGCTAAATGTTATCTTGAATTGATGTAAAACATTCATTCTTAATAAATCAAAGTTGACTATGGAGAGAGGAATATTATCTAAAATGAAGAACGTTTTACTCGTTTGTTTCCTGGTAAATGCGGTCTTGGTAAGCACCCACAAGGGAGAGTTCTGGCCATTCAGTATATTTCCCATGTTTTCGCAAGCGGGCAACCCGTGGTCGCGTGCGATTGTTGAGGAGGTGGATGATCCCGCCAGGGCAGATTTGTGGGATACCAAACCCCTTGCTGATGTAAGCGATCGTGTAGTGCCTCTCAGCGAGCATGGTATTGATGATATCGATTTTGCCAACTTTATATCCAAGACGGAGAAGTGGGATAACGAGCGTATACAAGCGCTTCGAGACCTGTTCCGGGCTGAACGGATGGGGGATATGAAGTGGCTGGCCACCCGGGTTACCGGCTACATGACGGAAGATGATTCGGTTGTCGTTAACGCCATCCCGTTGCTGCTGGTTACAAAAGACACCACATATAAGAATCCAAATCTATTCAAATAGAAGAGGACCCATGTTACGGACTTTCACCAATTCTATTAGCAGAAATCTTTTTGAACCTGAGCACCCCGATTCCCTGGGGACCAAGGTTTATTACCGTCTTTTCGAACTGTTCACAGTGGTCTACTCCATTATCTACGTATGGAAGTGGGGACTTTATACCCAGCGCCTGAGCGATGTGGTTTTACCGCTGGGCCTTGCCCAGTACATCGATGTGGAACTGTTTTTGGGGACCTACTTTCCCCTGGTCAACGCCGGGCTTCTCACCATCTTTGTGATCAGCGCCCTGTTTTTTGACAAGGCCAAATGGCTGTACGGGGTTGCCTTTATATTGCTTCATTTGCAGTATGTGACCCGGTACAGCCAGGGCGAGATTCCCCACAGCCAAAACATGGTCGGGTTCTGTCTTCTGGGCCTGGGAATCGGAAGTGTTTTCTTCAAAGACAGGGAGCACTCATTACATTTCGGGCTCGGTTTTGTCGTCTTTTTCCTGGGACTCGGCTATACCACCGCAGCCTTTTCCAAACTGGTTGCAACCGGAGTTACGTGGGTCGACGGCCATCACCTTTGGCTGTGGATTGCCGAAAAGGGAACCGATGTGCTTTCAGATAAAGGAACATTTCAGTTGAACTGGGTACAGGAGGCAGCGCTTCAAAGTCGCACCGTGGCCACCCTGTTTCTCACGGCAGGACTTTTGACAGAATTTTTCGCTTTCCTGGTCTGGTGGAAACGATACCGAACGCTTATGTTTATCGGCATTATCGGCTTGCACATGGGTATCTATATAACGATGAATATCCTGTTTCTCTCCTACACGATCGGGCTCTGCATCATCGGGCTGCCCTGGCACCGTGTCATTGACCAGGGTTTAAAATATTTTGGAAAAATGAAACAGCGTTCTGTTCAAAGCGAATATCGCTCCCGGTATTAGCAATGCGTATTTATATTTGTAGAGGACTTTGCAAAATCAAAGCCTCAATTCCTCGTTCCGAGGGAGTTGTATTCCCGTTTAAAAGTCAATAAGGCCAATGGTACAACCACCTCCAAACAAATGGCAGGTTCTGCAAAGGGCCCTTATACGTAATGGATAGCCATCGGAAGGCCGGTGGAATCGGTGGGCGGATCTTCCGGCAGCGTCTTTATCGGCTCTTCAAGCGAACGGAGCGCAAACAGCGCCAGCGCCATGGCATCCACGATGTCGTCCTCCTCCACCTGGTTTCGCCGGTATTCCTCCTTGATATCCCGGAAAAAGTCGTCGGCAAATTTGCTCTGCTCCTTCAACAGCCCGAGTCGATGACGCAGCCCTTTTTTGGTCTGTTTTTTTTGCAGAATCGAATTGCCGCCGTTTAACTTCTGAAACAGCAGCTCGGGGTGACTCTCAAATACTTTTCCCCGGAAATCCTCATGTTCCTGCAGCAGGCGATCAACGGAACGGATATTGGGGGTGATATTCCATGCCTGGATGGAAATTTTCTTGCCCGTGGTCTCGTAGCTCTCCATCGAAGCCTCCGCATAAGTGGGCGAGTGGAGCGCCGGCCGGATTGGAGGATCAAATACGCTGGCCTGGTAGTCGGGACCAAGCACCTCGCGCAGCATCTCATCGCATTTTCGGGTATAACTTACATCATTTAGCCCGATCGGGACATCGATGAAGATGCGATCGTATTCCCGAAACGTCTCTTCAAGCTCACTGTCCGACTCCAACAGCCAATAGCCGGCGTGCTCCTCATCCAGACTAATAGCGATCCAGCCCACTTTGCAACCGTCAATTCCTACTGTTTTCAACTTGTAATCCTAGTTTTGTTCTTTAATATCTTCCTGCAGCCGAATGTGTAAATCGTCCAGCTGTTCCGGGTCCACATAATCGGGACTTCCGTCCATCAGGTTTTGAGCCTTCTGGTTTTTGGGAAACGCGATCACATCGCGCAGGCTTTTGCCACCGGAAAGCAGCATCACGATCCGGTCGACCCCAAGCGCGATACCGCCGTGGGGCGGGGCGCCATATTTGAAAGCTTCCAACAGGAAGCCAAACCGTTTTTCAGCTTCTTTATCGTCAATGCCCAGCAGAGCAAACATCTTCTGCTGGAGCTCCCGGTTGTGAATACGGATCGACCCGCCGCCGATCTCATATCCGTTCAGTACGAGATCGTACGCCCGCGAGCTCACCTCGGAGGGGTCCGAATCCATCTTCTCGATATCCGCAGTCTTGGGTGAGGTAAAGGGGTGATGCAGGGCATGATAACGCTGCGAATCTTCATCCCACGCCACCAGCGGAAAGTCAGTCACCCAGAGAAAGTTATACTGCGATTCATCAATCATGCCGTGTTCCCGGCCCATCATAAGGCGAAGTTCGCCCAGCTGCTCGTAGACCGTAGGTTTGGGTCCGGCAAGTATGAGGATCAGATCGCCCATCTCGGCATGCGCCTGGTCAATCATCGTCTGTATCGTCTCATCCTTCAGGAATTTCCCGACACTGCATTTTGTGCCTTCCTCCTCGTTCTGCTTGATATAGACGAGTCCCTTGGAGCCGACCTCGTCCTGCACGCGCTCGGTCAGGCGGTCGAGGGCTCCACGGCCCATCGTACCCTGGCCCGGCACCTTGATGCCCAGCACGCCGCCACCGCTCTCAACTGTTTTGGAGAATACCCTGAATTCCGACTCTCTCACCAGTTCCGAATAATCCACAAACTCCATCCCGAACCGGGTGTCCGGCTTGTCAGTTCCGTAGGTTTTAATCGCCTCTTCATAGGTCATACGGGGAAACGGGGCGGAAATATCTTGTTCCACCGTATCCTTCATCAACTTCTGCATCAGCCCCTCGGTGGTATGCATGATCTCATCTTCATCCACAAACGACATCTCCACGTCAATCTGTGTAAACTCGGGCTGGCGATCGGCCCGCAGGTCTTCATCCCGGAAACATTTCACAATCTGGAAATAGCGGTCATATCCCGATACCATCAGGAGCTGCTTGTACGTCTGGGGACTCTGCGGCAGGGCAAAAAACTTTCCCGGGTTCACCCGGCTGGGCACCAGGTAGTCGCGGGCGCCTTCGGGAGTACTTTTCATTAAGAAGGGGGTCTCCACCTCCGCGAAATCCCGGTTGTGGAAATAGGTGCGAATCGAATGATACGCATCCGAACGCAGCATCATATTTTGTTGCACCTCATTGCGGCGCAGATCCAGGTAACGGTATTTCAAGCGCAGCTCTTCCCCGGTCTCCAGGTTATCTTTAATCTCAAAAGGTGGAGTTTCCGATTCAGAATAGATCCTGACCTCATCCACAAACACTTCAATATTGCCGGTGCCTATATCGGGATTCACCGTCTCTTCCGAGCGTTTTTCCACGCGCCCCTTGATTCCCAGCACATACTCATTCCGGATCTCTTCTGCAATGGCATGGACATCTCCGGCCTCTTCCTTGAACACGATTTGGGTAATCCCATAGCGATCGCGCAGGTCAATGAAAATAACCCCGCCCAGGTCGCGCCGCGCAGAAACCCAACCGTTCAATATTACCTGGTCTCCGATGTTCTGCTCGGAAAGTTCACCGCAGGTGTGCGTACGTTTCAAACTCATAAACTATTGTTCAATGTTTCTTTTTCCAGTTAAAAGGCTGAAAATAAGTAATATGGCAACCAATCGCCTAACGATTATACAAAGAATATCGGAGGCCGGGCAACACAGGAAGAACCGTCGGGGGAAGACCCTCTTCATCGGTTTCAGGCAGCAAAAGAATGATCGTTGCCCCATCAACGTTTGGTTATGTTATAATCATTTAATTTGCAGAACTAGCGCTTTTCCATTTGCTTAAGTGAGTGAAATAATTACCTTGAATTATATAGATGATTCATCATCTCTTTTTTTTAAGTGATGAACTAGAGGGTCGACAAACCAGGCGGGGTGTACTACATGCAACAGATAGATGTTGTGGTTGCTGATGACCACGAAATTCTTCGATTTGGAGTGACAAAATATCTAGCCTCAGCAGAAGATATCAATATCGTCGGTGAGGCTTCTACGGGAGATGAATGCATTAAACTTTTTAGAGAGCACTCTGCGGATGTATGCGTGCTGGATATAAGCATGCCTGAAAAGGATGGAATTGAAACAGCAAAAGAACTACGCAATATTGATTCCGAGGTAAAAATCCTGATTCTCTCCATGCATATTGACAAAGATATCCTTGACAAGGTGCTTGAGGCCGATATCAACGGCTACCTGCTGAAAAATGCCGAAAAGTCGGACCTGCTGCAGGCGATTCGTTCGGTAATGAAAGGGCAGCAAGTGTTCAGCGACCCCATCTCCAAATTGATTACCAACTCGTACCTCAACAAACCGAATGAACAGCCGCAGGAGCTGGATATCAACATTACGAAACGGGAGCACGAAATTTTGACATTGATCGTCGAGGGGTATACCAGCCAGGAGATCGCAGATCAGTTGTATATCAGTCCACGAACCGTTGACACCCATCGATTTAACCTGATGCAGAAGTTGGAAATTAAAAACACCGCCGGCCTGGTTCGCTTCGCCCTGCAGAACAATCTTGTTCCCTCTGAGTAGCAGAGAACTGTTTTTTTACATAAATACGTAATTTTACGTATCCAAAATACGGCCTTTTATCTATTGATGCGTGTCGCTGTGTAGATTATGTTAGTAGTGCAAATGGGGTAATAGCCGTCTGTAGATGATATTTAGCAGTCCATCCTTGATTGGAGGGCTGCTAATTTTTTTGTACCTGCCTTAAAACGAGGAATACAAGCTTTCAATTTGCTCCACTCGCAGGGCTTGGTTCTCGATTCAATAGTTAGGGCTGTTCGATATCCAGCCACAACAACTTGAGTGAACGCATCGCGGCTGCCATCTCTTTCAACCTAATTCCGGTGTCGGAGTACAAACTTTCACGTACCAAATTACGCCTTTTTTTCGATTGATGACCTTTCCAATTGCATGTATGTTCGTATACACAACTAGGATACTGATCGCCTGTAGATGACATTTAGCAGCCACTCTTGACCGGGGGGCTGCTAATTCTATGCACGCCCTGCAAAACTCCTCACCCATCCCATCGTGGATATCCATAGTAGAAGTATCGGCCCCTTCAACAAAGTAAAATGATTATAAGTAATTAATTAAAAAACAGATATTTAATCATAATAACTTATACTATTAATTCCTTTTGGATATCTAAAATTATTACTTCATTTATTTATAAAACTCTTTTTACATACATAGTTTTACGTATATAAATTTACGATTTTTTATCTATTGATGGGTCCCCATCTGCCGATTATGTTAGGAGTGCAAATGGGGTAATAGCCGTCTGTAGATGATATTTAGCAGTCGTCCTTGATTGGAGGGCTGCTAATTTTTTTTATGTCTCCCGGAACAAATCAACTTGCTATCGTTAGGACAACTGCCTATTCCACTTCCCGGGAAACCGGTCAAATGAGAAAAACCATCTTGCCCCGTGATTCCCGCAAATAAATGGCAAGTAGCAGATATTCCCATTTCAAACTCACCTGAAAGTCCAGATACTGCATTTAGCTGGAATGTCCTGCTGAAGCGGGACGAATAAAGCGAAGTGCATAAAAGTAGTAGCGTGGGGCGGAATCGAACCGCCGACCTCCGGGTTATGAATCCGACGCTCTCACCAACTGAGCTACCACGCCAAATCTGGCTTCGCGGTTATTGGTTCTTTGGGTTGTGCCAGGTACCGGCTGCCAATAACCTCCTATATCTTCAACTGTTATTCTCTCAAATTCCTGCGGCCTAAGAGCCGTACCGATCAAGAGTTGCCAAATATACGATTTATAGAAACAATTTTAAATCCATAATATTACTTTTTCATACTTCCTTATTATGGAACATGAAATTTGGGGGTGTTCATTTAATAATGTCTCAGCCAATTCGAAACTGCAAATGGATGTTACCCGCTTCTCACACATAACCAGCAACAAGTATCCAATAACCCATTGCCCCCTCTTGTTTTTCGCGTTATTTTAGCGCTCTTACGAGAACAGCAAATTTAACATAGTATTTGACAGCGTCACTCATGGCTAAGAAGATCACAAACAGAGATGAAGATTATTCACAATGGTATCAAGATGTAATCCGGGAAGCCAGGCTCGCCGATCATTCTCCTGTGCGTGGATCGATGGTGATCCGCCCCAACGGTTTTGCATTGTGGGAAAACATGAAGCAGGCCCTGGATACCATGTTCAAAGATACCGGTCATGAGAACGCCTACTTCCCCCTTTTTATTCCAAAATCGTTTCTTTCCAAAGAAGCCCAGCATGTTGAGGGTTTTGCCAAAGAGTGCGCTGTGGTGACGCATAGCCGTCTCCAAAGCACCAACGGCGGGGTGGAAGTGGATCCTGACTCCAAACTTGAAGAGGAACTGATCGTGCGCCCCACCTCCGAAACCATTATTTGGGATTCCTACAGGAACTGGATTCAATCCTATCGCGATCTGCCAATCCTCATCAACCAGTGGGCCAATGTTGTTCGGTGGGAGATGCGCACGCGGCTGTTCCTGCGCACGATGGAATTTCTGTGGCAGGAGGGGCATACCGCGCACGCCACTCAACAAGAGGCGATCGAAGAAACCGAACGGATGCTGGAAGTATACCGCACCTTTGCCGAAGATTTTATGGCGATGCCGGTCATTAAAGGGGTAAAAACCGAATCCGAACGGTTCGCCGGTGCGGTGGAGACCTATTGTATTGAGGCCCTGATGCAGGATGACAAGGCCCTGCAGGCGGGGACCTCTCACTTTCTGGGGCAAAATTTTGCCAAAGCATTTGATGTAAAGTTCCAGGACCAGGATGGTGAGCACAAATACGTTTGGGCTACCAGCTGGGGCGTCTCAACACGACTGATCGGGGGGCTTATCATGACCCACTCTGATGACCAGGGGCTTGTTATCCCGCCCAGGCTTGCTCCTACCCAGGTGGTGATTGTACCTATTTGGAGAAATGACGAGCAAAAAGCGGAGGTGCTGGAGTATGCCGATTCCATCCGGAATGAACTTGACGATCTCGACATTAGTGTAAAGCTCGATGACCGGGAGAACTACAACCCCGGCTGGAAATTCAATGAGCATGAGACAGCAGGCATTCCGTTGCGCATTGCCGTGGGTCCCAGAGATCTTAAGAACAAGAATGTGGAACTGGCCCGCCGCGATACCCTGGATAAAAATATCGTCGAGCGGGAAGGACTGGGAGAACGCATTGACAACCTGCTCGACCAGATCCAGCAAGATCTCTACGACGCCGCCAAAGAACGGCGAGATAACAAAACGACCACAGTCGACTCCTACGATAAGTTCAAAGAGGTGCTGGATGAGCAAGGCGGATTTATCTATGCCCACTGGGATGGAACGGCTGAGACCGAAGAAAAAATTAAAGAAGAAACCAAGGCCACAATCCGTTGTATTCCCTTGGAAGAGGGTGAGTCCGGTACATGCATGGTAACCGGGGCCCCCTCCGAACAACGGGTCCTTTTTGCCCGCGCCTACTGATTTCTCATAAATTATCCGACAGAACGTGATGCCACCTCAAGGAGTGTATTCTCCCCATGTTAAAAAATTTGCACGGTGGATTTCCGACTTGGCAAACCCGCTTTTTATTCCACCGTTTGTTTTTATCCTGGTGGGAGTGTACAACGGGATTTCGCCTGTTGAACTGGGCTGGCTCACCGGCCTGTCACTGCTTTTTTATACGGTCGTCCCCCTGCTCGCAGCCCTCTCAATGCTGAAGGTGGGCAAAATAGAATCTCTGGATCTGCCGCGCCGGGAGTCAAGAAACCAGCTCTACCTGCTCGGTATTGCCAGTTCATCGGTCGGGAGCCTGACCCTCGGAATCTATTTCTACCTTCACAGGCCGTTTCTTACGCTTATTTCGGGGGTATTTCTCATCAATCCCATTATTGGTTATCTGCTGAACCGCAGGTGGAAGGTGAGTATCCATGCCGCCTCGATCGCCAGTGGAGGCATCATCCTGCTGTTCTTCTATTTTTGGAAGATGGGCGTTTCGGAATCCATGGCAGTTGTTTTTTCCTTAAGTATGCTTTTAATACTTTTACCGGTGATGATGTGGTCTCGCTTCCACCTGGAAATCCATACCATCCCCGAACTCATCGGCGGTGCTGCCGCGGGTATCATCTTTACCTCCATTGAAATTCTTTTAATCTTTTATTTTTGGCAACCGTTATGAAGGCAACGCTCCCTCCCCATCCCTTTTACCTGTCAACGGCTGAGCAGTCTCAACAGATGGACAGGGCTACGATTGAGCAGTTCGGTATCGATGGATTTACCCTGATGGAGGTTGCCGGCAGTTCTGCGGCCAAGCGTCTACTTGACGAACTGCCAGCCAATGCTCACGGCCTATATCTATGCGGCAAAGGCAACAATGCAGGCGATGCCCTGGTCGTTGCACGCTACCTGATTCAACACGGGCATGCAGCCACTCTACTTTTTATAAGCGGAACCGAAGGGCTTTCTGACGACACCGAACAAAACCTCGCGCTCCTGCGGAAAATTGCAGAACATGATTCCACCGCCGCACCGGTAACCATCATTAATGGCTGGCCACAATTCAAAAAATCCGGGCTTGCTGAACTGGATTTCATTGTTGACGGCATGCTGGGAACGGGACTCAACAGTGAACTGCGGGGCGACTACGCCAAAGCCGTGGCGTGGGCAAATGAGGTAGATCGCCCCATATACAGTATCGACATTCCCACCGGGCTGCATGCCAACACCGGACAGATAATGGGAACGGCTATACAGGCCAGCACAACTTACACCTTTGGCAGCCAAAAGCTGGGATTTTATCTCGAGGATGGATACAGTTGCACCGGGGAGATCGTTCTTTGCGAGCTTCCCTTTCCCAATTATTTAAAAACCTGCAACAATTTTTTGCTGGACCGTTCGTGGGTTAACGAGCCTGAGTACCCGCCTGCAAAGCATAAATATGACGCCGGGGTACTCTACCTGATTGCCGGATCCGAGGGGCTGACCGGGGCAGCCATCCTCTCCGCCCGAAGTGCGTGGGCGGCAGGAGTGGGCGCGGTCATTATTATCTGTCCCCGGGGCATCCTTCCGGTTTTTGAGCATACGCTTCCGCAAATCATCAAAAAGCCGGTAGGCACTCCCGACGACACTTCGTTGAGCATCGAGCAACTGGACAGCGTGATTCATATAATCGATGAGAAACCCGGAAATGTGCTATTCGGACCCGGCATCGGGAGAGCGCCGTCCACGCTGCAATTTTCCACCGCTTTTTTTGAACAGTTTACAGGGCGCCTGCTGATCGATGCCGACGGCTTGTGGTGCCTGGGGCAGCAACAAAACTGGCAGAAGCCCGACCAGGCTTCGTGGATTTTAACGCCTCATCCCGGGGAGCTCGCCAAGCTGTCGTCCTCATCATTTGATGACGGAGGCGAGCGGCTTGAGACCGTACGAGAAATCAGCTCAACAAAAAATATTACGGTTGTTTCTAAAGGTTTTCCTTCTGTTATTGGAACACCATCCGGCAAATGCCTTTTAACCCGTTACGATACCCGTGTATTTGCCCGCGCCGGTTTTGGCGACGTTCTTGCTGGCAAGATCGGAGCTTACTGGTCCCTGGGAAATCCACCCGCTAAAAGTGCTGCTTTGGGACTTCTGCACGGCTATGAAAAAACGAAATTATCCAATAAAAAGAATCGATTCCTCGAGCCCAATGATCTGATATGATTAAATTTCTAACTCGCTATTTCAGCAAGCACCCCACGCTGCTGCTTTTCTGTATCACCGGAATGACCATTGCAGCTCTCCTTCTTACCTTAATTCCTGCTGACTACCTTTCAAAAAGCACCATCTGGTCATACGACAAAATCGGTCACTTGCTGCTTTTCGGTTCGTGGACCTTCCTGATAGGTCTCTACAGCATGGTAAAGTACCCGCAAAATGTAAATCTGTGGAAAATTTTTTCAGTCGGTGTCCTCTTCGGTGGGGTTATCGAGATTTTGCAATACCTCCTGCCCGTCAACCGTCACGGCAATATTCTTGATTTCTGTTTTGACGCGCTCGGCGCCATCGGGGCTGTCTTGCTACTTAAAATTTGGGGTCCCTCGTCAGGTAGCTGACCATACCTCAGTTTCTGCACAAAAGTTGACCGGAATTAAAATTTATTGCAATTCAACTTGCATGGAATTCAAATTTTGATATCTTGAAGGACTTTTACTAGTCAGCAGTAACCCTAACGTTTGAATTACCATGTCTAACAGAAAAAACCCGAATGCTGATTTGAAGAAGTACTATACCGTATTTCTTGAAATTGGCCTTATAATAACACTTGTCGCAAGTATTGCGGCCGTCAAGATCGATTTCCGTTCAGAAGTTAAAGACGTTGACTTAACCGAGGAACAGGAAATTGTAGAGATGGAAGAAGTGATACAAACCAAACAAATTGAAAAGCCACCACCCCCTCCCCGCCCGCCGGTGCCCGTTGAGGTTCCCAATGACGAGGTGCTTGAGGATCAGGTTATTGACCTGAATGCGGAGCTGGACCTGGATGCTCCCCTTGACATGCCTCCTCCGCCACCCGACCAAGAGGAAGAAGAGGAAGAAGATTTCTTCGTTGTGGTTGAGAACATGCCCGAGCTTATCGGTGGACTTGCAGGACTCCAACAGAAAGTACGTTACCCGGAAATGGCACGTAAGGCCGGAATTGAAGGCCGTGTTATCATTCAGTTTATCGTGAATGAAGAGGGCCGAGTGGAAGATCCCCGTGTTGTACGCGGTATTGGCGGTGGATGCGACGAAGAGGCTTTGCGAGCGGTAAAAGAAGCACGCTTCCAGCCCGGAAGACAGCGGGGAAATCCTGTACGCGTTCAGTACAGCCTGCCGATCGTTTTCAAGCTTCAAAACTAGTTCGACCTACAAAGAGTGCAGCAGTATCGACTGCTGCACTCTCCTTTTTCTCCTTTCCCCTTTCTTAATTTCGTTTTTTCCCTCCCAATATTAACTAAAGATTAAGAAACTTCTCTCCCTGCCGCTCTTCACAAGAAATTTATATTCAATGCTTTTCTTTGGCAATTCATTTGAGGACCTAATGAATCAGACTCATAATAACTGACAATGGTTGATAGAAGATCTTTATGAACCGGATACCAAATAGCTATTAGACTTTTATTACAAATAAGCCAATATTAACTTTTCGAATTAAACAATTAACCAAATATTAATATTAAATTAATATTATTAGTTGACTTTCTGTTTTAACTAAAATAAATTAGTTCCAGTTCTGTTAAGGCAGAACTGCTAAATAACAACCAGAATCACAATCATTCAATCTCAATCCCAACAAACGTTATCATCCCATGCGACTTGATCGTAAAAATCCCAAAGCTGATCTGCGCACGTATTACACGCTCTTTTTCCAGGGCGGACTTATAATCGTACTGCTCCTGTTCCTCGCAGCTACCAAAATCGATTTTCGTGGCAAACAGGCACAGGCTGACTTCACAGAAGAACAAGAGGTCGTTCAAATGGAGGAAATTGTGCAAACAGAGCACATTGAAAAACCACCTCCCCCCCCCCGTCCTCCTGTTCCGGTGGAAGTCCCCAACGACGAAATTGTTGAGGACCAGGCTATCGATATTAACGCTGATCTCAATTTCCACGATAAACTGGAGGTTCCTCCCCCCCCTGAAAACCAGGAGGAGGATGCCGAAGACTTCTTTGTCGTAGTTGAACAGATGCCCGAACTCAAAGGGGGACTGGCCTCCATCCAGCAGTGTGTCAATTATCCCGACATGGCACGGCAGGCGGGTGTTGAAGGCCGGGTAATCGTGCAGTTTATCGTTAATGAGAACGGCAAAGTCGACAATCCCCAGATTGTAAGGGGAATCGGAGCCGGAGCCGACGAGGAAGCTATTCGCTGTGTTAAGAACGCGGAGTTCGTTCCGGGTCAACAGCGTGGTAACCCCGTTCGTGTGCAGTTTACGGTGCCAGTTATCTATAGTCTTTCAAGCAACCTTTAATGAAATAAATTCTTTCCCATTATTTTTCCCCTGACTCAACATTCCCTAGTTGAGTTTAAATCCCTAAGGTGTGGCCGCTGAAACCGGTCACACCTTTTTTTATGTAAAAAAACCGATGGAACTACACCGCTGCCAGCATAGTTTATATAATGTATCTTAATGTATATATTGGGATCGATATAAAATACTTTAATAAGTAATGATAATTTAATTGCCTGAAAACGGAGGTTCTCATGCGTACCGAACGCAAAAAACCAAAATCAGACTTAAGAAAATATTATACGGTCTTCCTTCAAGGTGGCTTAATTGTAGTACTGATCCTTTTTATTGTAGCCATGAAGCTGGATTTCCGCAGCGAACAAAAGAATGTGGATCTAACCGAGGAACAAGAAGTGGTTGAAATGGAGGAAATCACCCAAACCGAGCACCAGGAGAAGCCCCCACCTCCCCCGCGACCTCCCGTACCCGTGGAAGTTCCGAATGACGAAATAGTGGAAGATCAAAACTTTGACATTAGCGCCGACCTGAACCTGCAGGACAAGCTTGAAATGCCTCCGCCACCCGACGAAGGTCAAGAGGAGGAAGAAGAGGAAGACTTCTTTGTAGTAGTTGAAAACATGCCTCAACTCAAAGGGGGGCTGGCTGCACTGCAAAGCTGTGTTAATTATCCAGAAATGGCACGCAAGGCCGGAATTGAAGGCCGTGTTATTGTTCAGTTCATAGTAAATGAACAGGGACAGGTTGAAAATCCTCAAGTAACGAGAGGCATTGGCGGGGGTGCTGACGAAGAAGCGGTCCGTTGTGTAAAACAGGCTGAATTTGAACCGGGTCGACAGCGTGGAAACCCCGTGCGCGTTCAGTACAGCTTGCCGGTTGTCTTTAAACTTCAGAACTGACCGTTAACAACTTATTTCTTTTCAAAAGGCGTGGCTCCAGCAGGAGCCCACGCCTTTTTCATTTAGCCTGCATTTCTCACGATAATTTCTTAATGAAATTATGTACCCTGATGGCAGGCAGTATCTTACATCATATTTTGCAGACCATTGTATGTAACAGGGGGGAGTAACGTGCCGCGAAATTTGCCCTCCAGCTACGTTAAAGGGGGCCTTTGCAGAACCTGCCATTTTGTTGGGAGGTAGTATGTACTACCGACCTTGGTGCCCTTTTAACGAGAGTACAACTCCCTCAGAACGAGAACTTGAGGGTTTTGCAAAGCCCTCTTAAATGGGGAAATCGCCTGCCCAAGTACAAAGGTACGTCTGCGCGGCCACTTTCCCTTCGACTTGCAGAAGAACAAATTTCCTGGTGAAAAATGCAGGTTAGTCATTTTCGTACCGACAATATACAGGAGTGGCTTATGGAACAATTATTTTGATTTCCTACAACCCTGGATTACGGATCTCTTATATGGACCCGACGCTCTCTTTATTGTACCCTACGAGTCCACTTCTTCCTCGTTTTTTGTTTCTTCAATAGTGTGCAACAGGTCCTCCGCCTCTCGGATCAAGTCTTCCGCTCGCTTGCGTGCATCTTCCACGACCTCATCGCCTTTTCGTTTGGCTTCAGAGATGGCGTGCTTTTCATCAGACAATTTGTCAATCACGTGGGTAAGTTCATCCAGGTAGTTGCTCAGGCGATAAGAGATCACATTACGAGTATTACTTCCTTTGTCTGGCGCGTACAGAAGGGCAATTACCGACCCCACCAGTGCGCCGGACAGTACTCCAAGGGTAAAATCTTTAGAACGGCTCATACTGCTTAAAATCCTTTATTTTGTTAAGCTTTTGTAGATAGATACCAACTATTTATTAAAAAACCGGACAACTATTTTGCTGCCCTCTGTTAATATGCAACATGATAGATACATATTAAAGTTTCAGCAATATTTTTTTATCTTAAACGTGGATTAAGTGAAGAACCAACCATAAAATCAATATTCCGTTATGAAATTTTTTATTGACACCGCTGACCTGGATGAAATACAGGAAGCGAACGACCTAGGTGTGTTAGATGGTGTAACAACAAATCCCAGTCTCTGCGCTAAAATTGGAGTCGAGGATTTTGAAGGGCATATTGCCAAAATATGCAATATCGTCACGGGTGATGTTTCGGCCGAGGTTGTTTCAACTACGTATGAAGACATTGTGGCTGAAGGACGGCACCTGGCCGCCATTGCCGATAATGTTGTTGTTAAAGTGCCCTTGATTAAAGATGGTATCAAGGCGATTAAGACACTTTCCGGGGAAGGCATCAAAATCAACTGCACGCTCTGCTTTTCCGCTCCCCAGGCACTGATAGCTGCCAAAGCAGGTGCTACCTATATCTCCCCTTTCATCGGTCGGCTGGATGATATTACGACTGACGGAATCCAGCTTATTGAGGATGTGGTTACCATTTATGACAACTACGGGCTCGAGACAGAAGTACTCGCAGCCAGCATCAGGCACCCGATGCACGTGCTGGAGTGTATGCGCCTGGGAGCCGATGTAGCCACCATGCCTCTCAACGTCATAGAACAGCTGCTCGAGCATCCGCTGACAGATCGGGGCCTTGAAAAGTTCCTGGCCGACTGGGATGCCCTCCAGGAAGAAGTGAAAGCCAGATAATTCAAATATTAGAGAGCTTTGAAAAAGCCAGGAGTTTTGGTCAAGATCAACCCCTGAACGAATTCGGAACCGCAGTTTATCTCTCATAAATGAGGATTTCGAATCCGCGAAAATGCCGCTATTGGCCAAAATGACTCTTGCAAAGTCCTCCCTATAACCAGAAGCATATGTGAGAAGCCGGGCTTTTATAGGTCCGGCCTTTTCATTTTATGCCGGTCCGATTAGCTTTTCTGCAATTTTTGCGGACGAGAGCACCCCCGGCAGTCCGGCCCCCGGATGCGTACCCGCCCCCACAAAAAACAGATCTTCAACATCCTCCGACTTGTTGTGCGGCCGGAACCAGGCCGATTGAGTCAAAATCGGTTCAACAGAAAACGCTGAACCCCTGTAACTGTTCAGGGTCTTTTTAAAGTGAATAGGATCGATGTAGTGTTCGGCAATAATATGCTCCTGCAGATCCGGCAGATAGTTCTCCTCCAGAAAGTCCATGATAGCATCACGATATTCCGGTGCCTTCTCCTCCCAATCCGTGTTGCTTCCAAGATTGGGTACGGGTGAGAGTACATAAAAAGCTTCACATCCCTCCGGCGCCAGTGAGGGATCCGTTTTGGTTGGCATATGCAGGTACAACGAAAAATCATCTGCCAGCTTATGGTGGTGAAAAATATCCTCAAGCAGTCCCCTGTACCGTTCACCCAGAATAATATTGTGGTGAGCAAGTCCCGAATCCAGGTACCGGCGGTCGGTCCCAAAATAAATAACAAACAGGGACATGCTGTACCTCATCTTGTCAATTTTCTGATTTGTATAAGTCGACCGAACGGATTCCGGCAGCATGTGCCGGTACGTATAGGCAACATCCGCATTAGAAACAACCTGATCGGCCTGGTGCACCTCTCCACCTGCCAACCGTACCCCCCGGGCGCGACCCTCTTCAACCAGTATTTCATCCACCTCTGCATTGAGGTGTATCGTCCCGCCCTGCTCTTCAATCAATCGACCCAGCCCGTTTACGATCGATCCGGTTCCCCCCGTGGCATAATGGACACCCCATTCGCGTTCCAGGTAATGAATCATCGCGTATATCGAGGTCGTATCAAACGGGTTGCCACCCACCAGCAGCGGATGAAAGGAAAACACCCTCCGCAGAAACTCATTTTCAATATACTGAGACACGTAGCGATATACTGTTTTATAAGATTCCAGCTTAAGCAGGTCGGGAATGACTTTTACCATCTCCCAAATATTGTGGAACGGCTGATCGGCAAGTTCTGTAAATCCCTTATTAAAAATAGCCTTGGTGCTGTTAAGAAATTCGGTGTATCCCTGCTTGTCTCCGGGATTCCATTTTTCAATTTCGCTCAGCACGAAAGCGTGATCTCCGTTGTAATCAAACTTCCTGCCCTCATGATTAAAAATACGATAAAAAGGATCGCAGGGAACAAACTCGATATAATCTTCCCTTCTTTTACCCGCCGCCTCAAAGATCTCGTCAAACAGGAATGGAGCAGTAATCACGGTGGGACCGCCATCAAACGTGAACCCATTTAGCTGATAGACGTACGCCCGGCCGCCGATCTTATCCCTTTTTTCAAACAGTTCTACTTCATGTCCGCGGGAAAGCAGTCGGGACGCTGTTGCCAATCCTCCAAAGCCGCTGCCAATAACTATTATTTTTTTACGCATAAATGCTCTCTTTTAGGTTGATAACCGAAGGAAATAACTATAAACGGGCGCCCAACATTCCGGATAATAGTCTGCTAAGATCTCCACCTTTATATGGATTTCAAAGATCACCCTATTTTCCAGGCTAAACCAGGTCGATTCCATCCGAGAGAAGCAATATTTATTGGCATATGCACTATTGTAGCAAATGGTCAATCAGGCATCACGGGGAAAGCCACGTCATTATCTTGCCCGTACACAATCCCTTACCAGGTTTCCTTACATATAAAATGCCAGAAACCTACGAGTTCTCCAGTTGTTTTACATACCCATTATATCCCCGGCGTTCGAGCCTTTGCTGCTCTTTCTCAGCCTTTGCCTTATCGGTAAAAATACCGTAGTAAACGCGATACACGCTTGTTCCGTCATTCAAAGTAAACTGTTCTATCCTGGTCCCTTCAATCTCATTTGACACATCGACTGCGCGACTCTCATCCTCATACGATCCGACCTGTACCGTGTATGTTGAAACTTTGAGATCCCGGTTCATGATCTGCTGCCTGTCTCCTTCAACTACATAGAGCCGGACGTTGGCCGTACCCGGACCGATCATTTCAATTTCCCGGGCGGCCTTCCGTGAGAGATCAATGATACGGTTGTCTTTAAACGGTCCCCGGTCATTTATTCTTACCACAACCGACTTGTCATTGTCGACATTTTGTACCCGAACAAACGTATTGAACGGAAGCGTGCGGTGAGCCGCAGTCATTGCATTCATATTGTAGATCTCTCCGTTTGCTGTCATCTTCCCGTGAAAGTTGGGCCCGTACCAGCTGGCAACTCCGGTTTCGATAGCCTTGTTCATCCGGCCGGGAGCAGGCCGGGACGGTTCCGTCACCCGGGAAGTTATACCACATGAGCTTAATATTACCAGCAGAGACAGGGCCAGCAGAACAAAAGTAGGTCGTTGTAACAAACCAGGTTGATTTATTTAACGTTGCAGATAATATATTTTTGGAAATGATAATAATATACAGGCAAAGAAACAGCTAAAAATCACATCCCCTTCAACAAAGATCCTGCTGTCGAATGTATGAAAGGTAGTCACCCGACCGTATCTCCGTTAATCCATCCGTTGAACGATTATAAAGATATATCCAGGCTGTAACAGGATTGACATATTCTGATGAAGCAACCCACACACTCTCCTTTTTCCGTACATACAGGCTATTATCCGGATCAAAGGCGTCATAACCCTCATACCGATCCAGCCGCTCAAACGCTTTTTGGGCGTCACTGAGCAGGTACAGTTCGCCCCGTATCCGGCTGGCATCTCCACATGCCGAAACCGCACCGGGATAATCTTCCACCAAAAAAAGATGCCCATGGAATTCAGCCTTGCATATATAATCAGCAAACGCTGATAATATGCGATGGGCGGGATGGCTGGCACCACGCTGCAGTGAACCGTACACAAACAGGTACTCTCGCTCTTCTGATATAGACATCGTAAACTACATTAATAAAAAAGCCGGCCTCCGGGCTTCGATACATCCGCCTGCCCGGGGCCAGCTCTCAATTTACCCATTAACTTGATTCCCATTCAACCATGCGGAACAAGTTGGATTCAAGAATTACTTCTTGTTGCTTTTCGGTTTGCTTTCGGCCTTCGGTCTTTCCGAAGATGCCTTGGCTTCTTTTTTGGATGGTTTATTCGGCTTTTTATCCATTTTAAGCACCATGCAGTTGTCAGGTTATGGTCCCAGACGCTGCCCGTAGCGAACAGCATTGGACCCTCATCCTGTCGGATGATTACCTGCTATATTACAACCTTTTTCCAATTCCATGCAACAGGAAAGGCTCCTTTTTTAAAAATTATTTTTCCACAACAATTGATCCAGGAATTCCGCTTTTTCCCGATCCTTGTAGATCGTAGAACCTCCCACCAGGTAGCCCTTCACGCCCGAATCGGTCTCGATCAGGTACAGCGCAGAATCGTCTCCCGGGTCCGTTCCCTGGTCAAACTGGTAGGTTGCAACAATTGTAAGCTGATCCACAGGATAACGCTGCTCTTTTTCTTTTTCCTCGCAGCATAGCACATCTTCCTCCACTTCAAACAGATGAGTATACCCTTTCTCCTGTACATCCTCTACGGCTTCTGCTAAATCTTCATACATATTGTGACCTCCCTCGTGTTATGCAGAGACTTTGCCAACCCGGATGTTGTCCGCGGCCAAAGCCTCACTGTGTTTAAAACTATCGCAATATTACTTTTTCAAACATTTTTTCGTGGGATCAACGTTCTGTGGGGTAAGCAAAAGTTACAATGGGAGGAGGTGAGAGCCGAAGATCGGATTCGAACCGACGACCTACGCTTTACGAGAGCGTTGCTCTACCAGCTGAGCTACTTCGGCTTGGTTTTGAGGTGAGCAAATATAAGCATTGTCTGAGACTGCAAGCAAGTAATTAAACCGATTTAAATCAAAATTAGCTTAGTATTCCGCAGTTCTCTATTTTCGCTCATAACCTAAAAAGCAGGTAAGAATGCACAACTACGACTTTTTCGGATCCGTAACATTTATCCTTATCGCAGTAAACACGGCCGTTTCACTGGCGGCCCTGTACTGGAATCCCCGCCTGATCGACAAGGGATTTCTTAAACCGTACCGCGTAATACGGGAAAATACCTGGTATGAGCTGTTGACTTCCGGATTTCTGCATGCCAATTTCACTCATCTGTTTGTAAATATGTTTACCCTCTACTTTTTTGGACAGGTGATGGAGCGGGTTATCGGCCCCTATTATTTTACCGGGCTTTTCCTTTCCGGGCTGATCGTATCGGGCCTTCCTTCTGTACTAAAGTACCGGGACAACGCCAATTACGCCACGCTTGGTGCTTCAGGGGCCGTGGGCAGCGTGCTTTTTGCATTCATCTTTCTCTTCCCGATGGAAAGTATCTACCTGTTCCTGATTCCGATCCCGATACCGGCATTTGTGTTTGGCATTTTATACCTCATATACAGCATGTACGAGAGCAAAAAGGATGTGGGGAAGATCAATCACGAAGCGCACACCGCCGGATCCATATGGGGAATATTATACCTTATTATTTTTGTGCCGAATTCTATTGACCATTTTATGACGGTAATCGGATTAACCTGAATTGATAACGGTGAAATGGCTCTTTAATCGCAGCATTTATAATTTTCCAGCTTACGTACCAGCATCCGAGGGAACTGAACAGCCAGGGATATTTTCCAAGTCCACCCCCGAACCCAATTCAACAACCGCTCTTTCCACCCTTCAAACTGGAATAACGAATCGATGGCAATACCGGGATGGCCATTGGTTATGATTTTGCAAAGCCCTTGTATAAAAAAAGTGTAGCCCGGTATACAACGGGCTACATTTTTCAACAGGTTAACCGGCAAAGGACCTCCTAGCCGTTACGTTTCCTAAAATCACTCATAAAATCGACGAGTGCATCAACGCTCTCCATGCTGCAGGCGTTGTAGATGCTGGCGCGTATGCCTCCAACACTGCGATGCCCTTTCAGCGAATACAGGTCATGTTCAACCGCCTCTTCCAGGAACCGGGCCTCCAGCTCTTCCGTCGGCAGCCGGAACGTGGCATTCATCAGTGAACGGGACTCTTTTTCGACCGCACCCCGGTAGAAATCATCTGCATCGATTTCGTCATAGACTTTTTGGGCCTTCTCTTCATTGAAGGATTTGAACCAGGAAAGTCCACCTTTGTCTTCAATCCACTTCAGTACAAGGTTCACCATGTAGACATTAAACGTGGGTGGTGTATTAAAGATTTTCTCCACGTGAGTACTGTATCGCAGAATCGTCGGCACATTTTCCGTATCTGCCTGTTCAAGGAAATCCTTCCTTATTATGACGACCGTGACGCCTGCCGGTCCAACATTCTTTTGTGCCCCTGCATAGATGATGCCGTATTTATCCACATCAATGGGACGGGAAAGAAAATCGGAAGAAGCGTCGCAAACAAGGGGCACCCCGTTTGTTTCGGGCTCTGTAGGGAACTGCGTCCCGGCAACGGTATTATTGGAAGTAAAATGCACGTAGCGGGGATTGTCGCTGAAGTTCAGCTCCTCCTGGGTGGGAACACGATCATAATTTCCCTCCGAACTGCTGAACGGAACATGTACATTTCCAAATATTTTTGCCTCCTTGATCGCCTTGTCCGACCAGCGGCCGGTATCGATATAGTCGGCTGTCTGATCCTTGCTCAGGAAGTTGTACGGTGCCATCATAAACTGACTGCTGGCGCCCCCTTGGAGAAACATTATTTCAAACTTGTCACCCAGTCCCAGAAGGCTACGCAGCCGATCCTTTGCCTGCTTATCGATCTCCTCATAATGAGCACTGCGGTGGCTCAATTCCATTATGGAACGTCCGGTATCCTGATACTCCGTTAGCTCCTCCTGGGCCTGCTCAAGCACTTCCAGGGGAAGTGTAGCAGGTCCTGCACTAAAGTTGTGTACTCTTTTCATTGTGTTTGTAGTCAATTATAATATTAGAAAGTGTGAATAAGTAAACCAGATCTCAGCTTGGGTTCAAACCAAGTTGATTTTGGCGGCATCAGCAGTCCTTCGTCCGACACCTCTACCAATTCTTCAATATCGGTAGGATACATGCTAATTGCT
The DNA here is from genome assembly GCF_043951955.1 of Halalkalibaculum sp. DA384. Taxonomy (NCBI): domain Bacteria; kingdom Pseudomonadati; phylum Balneolota; class Balneolia; order Balneolales; family Balneolaceae; genus Halalkalibaculum; species Halalkalibaculum sp. DA384. Next base: position 42,992 of record NZ_JBINJE010000027.1, read on the forward strand.
AAATCTGCCTTGCCGGAATCCACCAGCCGTTCAAGCTCTTCCGTGCCCCGGATTCCGCCGACGAACGAAATATTTTCATCTCTTCGCTGGTCGCTAATATCAAGCATCGGTTCCAGGATAAACGCCTGCAGCCGGTGTACATCCAGTTGTTCCACGCTGTTTGCCTCGGGCACTTCCGGAAGACGCATCCCGTACCAGGTACCGCCATGGTAGATTGAAATGGCACCTTTTTCAGCTGGAGTCGGGTCCGCTTCTTCGACGAGCTCAAACCTTTTTTTCAAAGCGGCTAAAAATGAATCCGGAACAGTATATATAATTCGGTTGTAAGCCAGAATTTTCATCTGGTCCATCGGAAACAGCACGGCGGGGAAAAAGTTGTATTCCTCTTTCCCGGTGTGATGAGAATTTAGTTTTTTCATCTGCTCTGCCGCCCGGGAGGCACTTTTACAGCGGTGGTGACCATCCGCAATATAAAGATGCGGAATCGCACCAAAAGAATCGACAAACGCCTCCGGATCAGGTACCTTCCAGATGGTGTGCTGCACGCCGTCGTCTGCTGTAAAATCATAGATCGGCTCACTCGAGTCCATGATCTCCTCGCTCTCCGACGCTATGCCTTCGGTATCTTTGAAGGTCATCATCACAGGTTCCGCATGAGCCGACTGCGTCAGGATGTGGCGCGTGCGGTCATCCTCCTTGGCGGGCCGTGTTAGCTCGTGTTTCAAGATCACTTCGTTATCGTAATCCTCAACTGAAACGCAGGTAAAAATACCGGTTTGAGAGCGCCCTTCACGAATTAACCGATAGATATATAGGGTTTCATCCTTTTCCTGGGTCATCAGATCGGACTCCAATATGCGAGCCAGGTTTTCAGCTCCCTTCTCATAAACCTCCTCATCGTTGTAGGAAGTACCTTCCGGCAGGTCTATTTCAGGACGTATGACGTGCAAAAAACTGTCTGGTTTGCCTTCAGCCAACGATCGGGCTTCTTCAGTATTGATCACATCGTAGGGAACACATGCAACTTCATTTAACTTTTCCGGGCGTGGACGCCAGGCTTTAAACGGGTGAATTATGGCCATTATACTTTTTGTTATGCTGAGAAATAAAGGCGTAAACTTACGCCGGACATTCCAATAAATAAAGAACAAAATCCATTAAATATTAACCCCTTACAAAAGAGGGCAAAAGCCGTTATTTTCAGGGCAAATATCAATCAAAATAACGATTCATGGACCTGCAAAATCTAGACTTTGAGAACGAGAATTTATCTGAAGATCAGCAAAACCAGTTACTCTTTATGATGCTTGTTCAGCAGCATCAGCAAATTGCCATGATGGGAATGGGCAAAATTAAAAATCCCGCCACCGACAAGGTTGAACGGGAAATGAAGTCGGCCAAATTTGCCATCGATACGCTGTTAATGCTGAAAGAGTTTACCAACGGCAATCTGCCGAAAGAGCTGAAGAACTACCTCGACCAGACCCTCAATAACCTGCGCATGAATTATGCCGAGGAGAAAGAAAAAGAGGGCAGTGATTCAGCCGCTGACACCGAAGAAGAGTAAAAATATAAGTCATGGATACTATTCCAGTAACTGCGGCGGGAGGAGTTCTGTACAAGATGAATGGGCAAGACCCCGAAGTACTGCTAATTTTCAGGCGAGGGATATGGGATCTCCCCAAAGGGAAATTAGAGGTTGAAGAGTCTATCAGAGAGTGTGCCCGGCGGGAAGTCTCCGAAGAGGTGGGATCCGCACTTCCGGAGATCCTTCACAAGCTGGGCACCACGTACCATGAGTACGAAGAGCAGGGAGAGAATTTCGGTAAAACGACACACTGGTATGCCATGCAGCTTGGTTCAGAATTCGGCGGAGACTTCACCCCTGAGCAGGAAGAAGATATTACGGAGGTTGCTTGGTTTCCCCTGGAAGAGGCAAAAGAAACGGTGGGATTTGAGAACCTCCGCATGGTACTAATCAAGTTAGAGCAGTGGCTGCAGTAAAACGCCGGCTCACTGTCACGTTGACTGTACCCCATAAAAAAAGCCCGGATTTAACATCCGGGCTTTTTACGTTTACATCATTTGGAAGTTTATGACTCCTCCTCTTCCACGTTGGCTGCAGCAGTGGCCTCTTCTCCATTGCTTTCGGCTTCGGCACCGAGTTCTTCAAAGACGCGTGCCACCTCTTCCTCTCCTTCATCCAGCTCTTTTCTGGAGCCGACAATAAGGTCTTCATACTTGCGAAGACCTGTACCGGCTGGTACTTTGTGGCCAACCACCACATTTTCCTTGAGTCCCATAAGGTGATCTTTCTTGGCTTCAATAGAAGCTTGAGTAAGTACCTTGGTGGTCTCCTGGAATGAAGCAGCCGAGAGCCAGCTTTCGGTGGAGAGTGCTGCCCGCGTAATGCCAAGGAGTATCGGCTTGGAAATAGCCGGCTCGGCTTCACGGGTTTCAAGTTCTTCCAGTCCTTCCTTAATCAGCTCGTTGTTAATATCACGGACTTCCCGTCGATCCAGGATTTTTCCCTGTTTGAGATCGCTTCCTCCCGGATTGGTAACAACATATTTGCCGATCAGTTCGTCGTTTCGGTTGTTCAACTCAAAACGATCCACTTTGTCGCCCTCCAGGTACATAGTGTCACCGGGATCGGTAACTTCCACCTTCTGCATCATGGTCCGCACAATAACCTCGATGTGCTTGTCATTGATGCGTACCCCCTGCAGGCGGTAGACCTCCTGGATTTCATTTACCAGGTAAGACTGCACCGCGTAGGGTCCGAGAATATTGAGAATCTCCTCGGCCGGAACGGTTCCATCGGAAAGCTGCTGGCCCGCCTCAACATAATCGTTCTCCTGGACCAAAATATGCTTGGACAGGGAAATAAGGTATGTTTTTTCGTCGGTGCCATCTTTACTTTCCACGATAACCTCCTGCTTGCCGCGCTTGCGGCCTCCCATGCGGACGATACCGTCGATCTCAGAAACGGCCGCCGGCTCGCTCGGGGAACGCGCCTCGAACAGCTCCGTTACCCTTGGCAGACCCGCTGTAATATCTTTCGACTTTGCAGTGGCCCGTGGAATCTTGGCGAGAACTTTACCAGCCTGTACTTCCTCCCCGTCATCTACCGTAATGTGGGTATCAACAGGCAGCGTTTTTTCGATCACCCGGTCTCCGTCGCCTTTCACCATAATGGTTGGTACAAGCGAGCGGTCCTTCGAGTCGATAATAACCTTTTCGCGGTGACCCGTTTGAGAGTCTGTCTCCTCGGAGTACGTGATATCCTCCATGATGTCCTTGTACTCAACGACACCATCAATTTCCGAGTAGATGTTGGCGTTGTACGGATCCCACTTACAGAGTGGCACCCCTTTCGGCACGGTATCTCCCTCCTCAACAAGGAGTTCCGAACCGTAAGGCACATTGTAGGTGGTCAGGACTTTGCCCTCTTCATCAACGATTTTTATCTCCCCGGCCCGGCTTAATACGATGTTCTGAACCTCTTCTCCGTCATCGTATTCTACAATGCGTACATTTTCGAATTCAACCTTGCCTTCGAACTTGGTCTTGTGCTGCGACTCAGATTCCATGCGGGAGGCCGTACCTCCAACGTGGAATGTACGCAACGTAAGCTGGGTACCCGGCTCACCGATCGACTGTGCGGCGATAACGCCCACAGCTTCACCAACCTGGACCATCGTTCCTCTTGAGAGATCGCGTCCGTAGCACTTTGCACACACGCCGCGTTCGCTCTCACAGGTCAGAACCGAACGAATTTCCACCTCTTCGATCGAGGTTTCGGCAATACTCTTTGCCACTTTTTCATCGATCAGCTGATTGGCCTCGCAGATCAATTCATCCGATATAGGATCATAGATGTCGTGCAGCGAAACACGGCCGAGAATACGATCTTCGAGACTTTCGATCACATCCTCGTTGTCCTTGAGCGCCTTCATCTTGAGACCACGGAGTGTTCCACAATCTACCTCGTTGATGATAATATCCTGCGATACATCAACGAGACGCCGTGTAAGGTAGCCGGCATCCGCCGTTTTAAGCGCCGTATCAGCAAGTCCTTTACGCGCACCGTGTGTAGAGATAAAGTATTCGAGAACGGTGAGTCCCTCTTTAAAACTGGAGAGAATTGGATTCTCGATCACCTCGTTACCGGATTGCTGTGAACTCTTTTGGGGTTTTGCCATCAGTCCGCGCATACCGCCAAGCTGACGGATCTGCTCTTTCGAACCACGGGCCCCGGAATCAGCCATCATAAATACCGGGTTAAACCCTTCCCGGTCGTTGGTCAGCTCGGTAAAGAGTGTTTCAGACACCCGGTTGGTGGTACTCGTCCACTTGTCAATAACCTGGTTATACCGTTCGTTATCGGTAATAAAGCCCATCTCGTAGCGATCGGTAATATCAGAAACCTCGCTCTGAGCTTTTTCGATGAGCTTCATTTTTTCATCGGGAATGACTATATCCTCGAGATTGAATGAGAGTCCACCGGTAGTTGCCTTCTCAAAACCCATCTGTTTCATCTTGTCAAGAAAAGCAGCTGTACGGGCCGTTCCCACCTCGCTGTGGATGTCGCCGATCAGTTTTCTAAGCTCCTTCTTGCCAAGAGTCTTGTTAATGAATTTGATTTCCGAAGGAAGAATCACATTAAACAACACCCGGCCGGTCGTGGTCTTGATGATCTCGTACTCGGTCTCTTCCTCATCCCCTGAAACAGGAACGCGCACATTAATTTTTGCGTGCATGTCGATCTTGTCCTGGTCCCAGGCTACCAGCACTTCCCCGGGATTGGCGAATGTTTTGCCTTCCCCGCGCTGATCGTTGGCCATCTTTGTGAGATAGTAAATCCCAAGTACCATATCCTGCGAAGGCACGGCAATAGGCCCGCCGTTGGCCGGGCTCAAAATATTATGAGAGCCAAGCATCAGCACCGAAGCCTCGAGAATAGAATCGTGACTCAGCGGTACGTGCACGGCCATCTGGTCACCGTCAAAATCAGCGTTGAAAGCGGTACAGGAGAGCGGATGCAGTCTGATCGCCTTCTCCTCGATAAGTACCGGCTGGTATGCCTGTATACCGAGGCGGTGCAACGTCGGAGCACGGTTCAGCATTACCGGGTGACCGTCGATCACATTTTCCAGCACTTCCCAAACCACCTGGTCACGGCGATCTACAACCTTCTTCGCACTTTTCACCGTTTTCACATACCCGCGCTCAATCAGGCGGCGGATGATAAACGGTTTATAAAGCTCAACAGCCATCTCCTTGGGCAGCCCGCATTCATGCATCTTCAACTCGGGCCCAACCACAATTACCGAGCGGCCGGAATAGTCAACCCGCTTACCCAGCAGGTTTTGCCGGAATCGACCGCTCTTGCCTTTCAGCATATCACTGAGTGATTTCAGCGGCCGGTTGTTATTGCGGACAGCGTTGGATTTTCTCGAATTGTCATAAAGCGAGTCCACCGCCTCCTGCAGCATCCGCTTCTCGTTGCGCAGTATTACATCCGGTGCCTTGATATCGATCAGGCGTTTCAGCCGGTTGTTGCGGATTATAACACGACGATACAGGTCATTAAGGTCGGAAGTCGCAAAGCGTCCACCTTCCAGCGGTACCAGTGGTCGGAGTTCCGGGGGAATAACCGGAATCACCCGCTGTACCATCCATTCCGGACGGTTTTCAGTGTGCTGGTTGGCAGAACGGAACGATTCGATAACCTGCAGGCGCTTCAGCTTTTTCTTCTTCCGCATCTGCGAGGTTTCATTGCGAACCTCATCCCGAAGGCGATAGGCGAGGCTGTCCAGGTCCAGTCCGGCAAGCAGATCCTCAATAGCATCTGCACCCTCTTTTACCCTGAACTTGTCTTCGTCCTCGTCGTCCAGTTCATATTGATCATCCGGAAGCTGATCCAGTATGTCATAGTACTCCTCCTCGGTGATCAGATCGCCACGCTTGTACCCCAGGTCACGTGCTACGCCGGGATTCATGATTACGTGCGTTTCGTAGTAAACGATCTTCTCCAGATTCTTGGAGGAATAACCCAGAAGATACGCCAGTTTGTTCGGCAGTGATTTGAAGTACCAGATATGGACCACCGGAACGGTAAGGGATATGTGTCCCATACGCTCGCGGCGAACCGCTTTTCGGGTTACTTCCACGCCACAGCGGTCACAAATAATACCCTTGTATCGGATACGCTTGTACTTGCCGCAGTGGCATTCGTAGTCTTTGACCGGACCAAAGATCTTTTCACAGAAAAGACCATCCATCTCCGGTTTAAAGGTACGGTAGTTGATTGTTTCGGGAGTCAAGACTTCCCCGTGCGAACGGGACAGGATAGTCTCGGGCGAAGCCAGCGAGATTCCAATATTGTTGAAGTCTTTCGTGACCGTTAATGTGTTTGTAGTCGGCAAGGATGTACCTCCGGATTAACTTTGATTAACAGTACAAATTCTTTGATTCAATTTAGTCTATATGTATTTCCAGGCCGAGCCCCATCAGTTCTCGCAACAGTACCTTGAAGGATTCCGGTACGTCGCCATCGGGGAGGTTTTCACCTTTCACGATCGCCTCATACACTCTGGATCGGCCTTTCACGTCATCGCTTTTCACCGTGAGCATCTCCTTCAGGATGTTGGAAGCACCATAGGCGTACAGGGCCCATACCTCCATCTCACCAAGTCGTTGACCGCCGAACTGGGCCTTTCCACCCAGCGGCTGCTGCGTAATAAGGGAATAGGGTCCGATCGAACGGGCGTGCATCTTGTCTTCAATCAGGTGATTGAGCTTCAGCATGTAAATATAACCTACCGTTGTATCCTGGTCGAAGGCTTCCCCTGTACGACCGTCATAAAGCCGTACGCGGCCATCTTTCGGCAGTCCGGCCTCCTCCAGCTTCTCCTGGACCTGGTCGTAAGACGCGCCGTCAAAGATGGGGGAAGCGAACTTGACCCCCAGCTTTTTGCCGGCCCATCCCAGGATCGTCTCATAAATTTGACCGAGGTTCATTCGGGAAGGTACACCCAGCGGGTTCAACAAAATGTCAACAGGAGTACCATCTTTCATGTACGGCATATCTTCGACGGGTACTACTTTCGCAACCACGCCTTTGTTACCGTGCCGGCCGGCCATCTTGTCACCAACCTGCATTTTTCGCTTTTTGGCGACATAGACCTTGGCATTCTGAATAATTCCGGGAGGCAGATCATCCCCGACCTGAATCTGGTACTTGCGCCGCTTGGCTTCCGTATCAATCTCCTTGCGCAGGGCTCGATAGTTTTTGAAAAGCAGTCGGACGTGCTCCACCAGCTCATCGTCGGTCGCCCAGTCAATATTTTCATTGATAACGACGGGATCTATCTCTTCAAAGTCAGATTTTCTGTACTTTTCCCCCTTTGGTATGAGCAGCTGCCCGTTAAGGTCATATACCCCGGGAGAGGTTTTATCCCGGAGCAAGGTGTAGAGCTTGTCGTACATCTTGCTGTTCAGCTCTTCCACTTTTTCAGCATGACGCTCATTTTCCTGCTCCACCATTTTCTTTTCCTCCTTGCGGGAGATCTGCTCGTCGCGCTTACGGCTGAACAGTTTTGTGTCGATAACCGTGCCGGAAACTCCGGGAGGCGTCTTCAATGAAGCGTCTTTTACATCGCCGGCCTTGTCACCGAAAATAGCGCGCAACAGCTTTTCTTCCGGCGTCGGATCGGTTTCTCCCTTCGGCGTAATTTTACCGACCAGGATATCGCCCGGATTCACTTTTGCCCCGACCCGGATTATTCCCTGCTCGTCAAGATCTTTCGTTGCATCTTCACTCACATTCGGAATCTCACGGGTCAGCTCCTCTTCACCCCGCTTGGTGTCACGGACCTGCTGCTCAAACTCCTGTATGTGCAGAGAGGTATAGATATCGTCTTGAACAATACGCTCACTAACGACGATAGCATCCTCAAAGTTGTAACCTCTCCATGGCATAAAAGCTACCAACAGGTTGCGACCGAGTGCAAGTTCACCACCATCGGTGGCGCAGCCGTCAGCCAGTGTTTCCCCTTTTTTAACCTTGTCGCCCACACTTACGATGGGACGCTGGTTAATGGTGGTGTCCTGGTTTGTACGCTCAAATTTTTTGAGCTCATATTTTTTTATACCTTCATCGAAATGGCAGGTTTGCTCCATCTCGGTGCGGTCATACTTAACGCGGATCTCTTCCGCACTGACATATACGACCTCTCCATCCGCTTCGGCAGCTATAATTGCGCGTGAGTCTTTTGCGGCACGATGCTCCAGCCCGGTTCCCACAATGGGCGATTCGGGACGCAACAGAGGCACAGCCTGCCGCTGCATGTTGGAGCCCATGAGCGCGCGGTTGGCGTCGTTGTGTTCTATAAACGGAATCAAGGCCGCTGCCACCGAAGTAATCTGGTTCGTGGATACGTCCATATACCCGATCTGATCCGGTTTGGCAAGCTGGTAGTTGCCGTCCCGGAAACGGGAAAAGACATTTTCGTTGGCAAAGATTCCCTCCTCGTCAAGAGGAGCGTTTGCCTGTGCAATAATCGTTTCATCTTCCTGCTCAGCAGAGAGGTATTCGATTTCGTCGGTAACCTGTTTCTCTTCCACCTTGCGGTAAGGCGTTTCGATAAATCCGAAATCATTGACTTTGGCATGCACACACAGGGAGGAGATCAGACCGATGTTCGGCCCCTCCGGAGTTTCAATCGGGCAGAGCCGACCGTAGTGCGTGTAGTGGACATCACGAACCTCGAAGCCGGCTCGCTCTCGTGTAAGCCCGCCCGGACCCAGTGCCGACATACGACGCTTGTGCGTCAGTTCGGCGATCGGGTTGGTTTGATCCATAAACTGCGAAAGCTGGTTCGTACCGAAAAAGGTATTTATAACGCTGGAGATCGTACGCGCATTCACAAGATCCTGGGGAGTAAGCTGCTCAGCATCGCGCGAGTTCATCCGCTCCTTGATAGTTCGAGACATTCTGGCGAGCCCGATAGAGAACTGCTGTCCAAGCTGTTCTCCCACGGTACGCACCCGGCGGTTGCTGAGATGGTCAATATCATCGACCTGAGACTTCATATTTTTGAGGCGAATTACCTCTTTTACAATCGCCACAATATCCTCTTTAACCAGATAGCGGATATCCATATCCACATCCAGTTTCAGGCGCTTATTGAGCCTGTAACGTCCCACTTCTCCCAGGTCATACTTCTTGTCGCTGAAGAACAGTCGCTCGAGAATTTGTCTTGCGGTCTCGGCATCCGGCATTTCACCGGTACGGATCTGCTTGTAAATTTCACCGAGCGCCGTCACATCGTCATGAGCAGGGTCTTTACGCAGCGTATTCATGATCACATTACGCTCAGAATCTTCGGGCGCGAGGTTCTGCACCCGCACGCTCTCGACATCCGCTTCTTCGAGCGTTGCATAATCCTCTTCAGTCAGTTCATGATCCCGCTCCAGCAGCACTTTTCGATTTGTCGCCTCGGTTACCTCTCCGGTCTCCTCATCTACGACCTCTTCCATTACTTCAATGGAGATTTCCGAAGCCAGGCGCTTACCGACGCAGTTTTCCATGAACTTTTTCTCGGAACTGCAATCCACCCGTTCCGAAAGTTCAAAAAGGCTAAATATCTCATCATCGTCAGAGTAACCGAGGGCACGTAACAACGTGGTGGCCGGTACTTTTTTCTTCCGATCGATATAGGCCCACAGGACATCCCGGATATCGGTGGAAAACTCGATCCAGGATCCCTTGAACGGGATGACTCTTGCATTATATAACTGAGTTCCGTTTGGATGTACATTCTGTCCAAAAAACACCCCCGGAGAACGGTGCAGCTGGCTTACAATAACCCGCTCCGCACCATTAATGATAAACGTACCCCGTTCAGTCATCCACGGGAGGTCACCCAGGAAGACTTCCTGTTCGATTGTTTCTGTGGCTTCATCGTCATCATCAACAGCTGAAAGGCGCATTTTCGCCTTCAACGGAACTGCATAGGAAAGACCACGCTCCTGGCACTCCTTGATATTGTACTTGGGCGTATCTACCGAATAATGGAGGAATTCAAGAATATGGGTTTCTCGTGAATCCTGAATCGGAAAATTCTCGTTAAATATCTTCTGGAGTCCCTGATTTTTCCGATCTTCCGGGGCAACATCAAGCTGAGTAAAACTGTTAAAAGATTTGAGCTGAATGTCCAGAAAATCAGGATAATCCAGTACGTGTTCAGTTTCCGCAAAAGAAAGACGATCGGTAAATGGGACCTTCTTCAAATTGTTCTTCGTACTCAAAGGAACCTCTCCTTTAAATTAATGTGATAGTGACGAGCTTTTATAACGCAGCAATTGCCAGCGGGAATTGGAAATAAGGAATTGAAGTGTACACATGATTGAGACGCCAATAGCCAATACCGTTAATAACGATATTGGCTACGGCTAAATTGTACAAGTATTTAACCCTTACTTAAGCTCGACTTCAGCGCCTGCATCCTCAAGTTTGGACTTGATATCTTCAGCTTCTGCCTTGTCGATACCCTCTTTAACAGCGTTGGGCGCATTGTCGACAAGCTCTTTCGCTTCTTTCAGGCCAAGCCCGGTAATTCCGCGAACTTCCTTGATGACAGCAATCTTCTTCTGCCCGGCAGATTTGAGAATAACATCGAATTCTGTTTGTTCTTCTTCACCGCCGCCTTCTCCACCGGCACCACCGGCTACGGCTACAGCAGCTTGTGCAGGTTTAATGTCGTACTCTTCTTCCAGAACCTGTGAAAGTTCGTTTGCTTCTTTAACAGTTAGGTTAACTAATTGTTCAGCTAATTCTTTAACGTCAGCCATTTTCTTTCTCCGAATTGATCTTTGTGAATTAAAATTCTTGGTATTTGTGATTAATTTTCGCCTTCTTCGGCGATCGTTTCAACAGCGCCGGCGACCTTCTTGCCGGGAGCCTGAAGTGCACTGACAACATTGGAAACAGGAGCCAGCAGAAGACCGATAATGTCTCCGATAACTTCCTCCCTGGATTTCATTGCCGCCAAAGTTTCGAGTTTATCCTCCCCGTAATAGTCGCCATCGATTATGGCTGCTTTAAACTGGGGCTTTTTGTAGTCCTCCCGAAACTTCTTGATAACTTTTGCAGGTGCAGCAAGCTCTTCTTCAACAAAGGCAAAAGCATTTTGTTCGACCAAATGAGGATAAAGATCATCATAACCTCCCACCTCATCCATCGCACGCTTAACCAGTGTATTTTTGTACACCTTATACTTGATATCACCTTTGTAGAATTCGCTACGCAGTTCATTGATTTCAGCAACCGACATGCCCGCATAATTCGTTACATACACTGCATCTGAATTATTCAGGTCTTCGGCTATTTCTTCAACAACTGCCTTCTTTTGTGCTAGTGTTGGCATTCTATCTTCCTTTAATTTCTTACACTGAAATTACGGATGAACGACTTAGTTGAATGCTCGGACCCATGGTAGAACTCATGTACACACCACGGAAATACAACCCCTTGGCGGATGCAGGCCGCAGCCTGTTCACCGTTCGCAGGAATTCTATCGCATTTTCCCTAAGCTCGTTGGGCTCAAAGCTGACCTTCCCGATTGAAGCGTGCAGTATACCATACTTGTCTACACGAAATTCAATCTTGCCGGCCTTCACTTCTTTAATAGCCTCTGCGACATTTTCAGTAACAGTACCACTCTTGGGATTGGGCATCAAACCTCTCGGACCTAGTACCTTTCCGAGCCGGCCGATCTTCCCCATCACATCAGGAGTTGCAACAATTACGTCAACGTCGGTCCAACCTTCTTCTTCAATTTTCGTTATATATTCGTCGAGACCTACATGATCTGCCCCGGCATCTTCGGCTTCTGCTTGTTTTGCCTCACTTACCAGAGCCAGCACACGAACCTCTTTTCCCGTACCATGCGGCAGGGAAACAGAACCGCGCACCATCTGATCGGCATGACGGGGATCAACCCCGAGCTTGATATCCATGTCGACAGATGCGTCGAAGTTCACTTTCGAGGTCTTCTTCACAAGATCACACGCTTCTTCCAGAGTGTATTCCAAATCCGGATCGATGAGCTCGGCGGCCTCGCGATACTTTTTTCCTCGTTTTGCCATTATACTACCGTTCCTTTATTTATCTCTTAAAACTCGCAGTCCCATACTTCGGGCGGTACCCGCTACCATCTCGGCACCGGCCTCAATGTCGTGGGCGTTGAGATCTTCCATCTTCTGCTCTGCAATCTCCTTGCATTGCGTCCAGGTCACCTCTCCTACTTTGGTTCGGTTTGGTTCACCAGAGCCGGTTTTGACGCCGGTAGCCTGTTTAAGGAGTACAGCTGCAGGTGGAGTTTTTGTCTTGAACGTGAACGACTTATCCACAAAGACCGTAATTTCGACCGGTATAATCGTTCCGGCCTTGTCTTGTGTGGCTGCGTTAAACGCTTTACAAAACTCCATGATGTTGATCCCTGCCTGACCTAATGCAGGACCGACCGGAGGTGCAGGGTTTGCCTGACCGCCGCGGATCTGAAGCTTTAAGACAGTATCAACTTGTTTTGCCATTTCTGTTAATTAAATCGTAATAGATTAGCTTTTCGATTTGCCGCGTAATAGCTCACTTTGCATCCAGTGATATGGTTTCGGTCAAGTTGCAGGTTCTACCTGGTTCACATCAACTTCAACCGGGGTCTTTCGACCAAAAATACTTACCAATACTCTGAGTTTCAGCTTGTCGGTGTTCACTTCTTGTACGGTCCCGTCAAAATCCTTGAACGGGCCATCAATTACTTTTACAAGGTCGCCTTCATTGTAGGGGATTTCAATTTTACCCCCCTGTTCCATCATCTCTTCACTATCTTTGACCCGGCCAAGTATTCTCTTGACCTCGTGCTTGCGCAGGGGATTGGGCTTTTTATCATTTTTGCCGCTCTTCAAAAAGCCGAGCGTAGAAGGGGCCCCCTGAACCAGGTTATTCACCTCTTCATCATATATCGTATGAAGGAGAAGATAGCCCGGGAAAAAGTTCTTTTCCCTCGTGCGCTTCTTTCCAGATCGTATTTCCACAACAGTTTCAGTCGGGATCAGAACTTCATTAATCTTATCTTCAAGGCCCTGAAGCTCCATTTCCCGCTCCAGATACTCTTTGACCTTTTTTTCATGGCCTGAGAAACATCGAACTACATACCAATCGTATTGTTTTTCAGCGGTCATTGATAAATTGCCCCTAATATGGTGCTATATAATTGATCTACAACGAAGATAAATACGGAAATGAGAACGGTGAATACCATAACAACCATGGTATTATCCACCAGCTCCCTCTGGTCCGGCCAAGAGACCTTTTTGATCTCTTTGCGAACACCTTCCAAAAACTCCTTAATATTGTCCATGATTCTATCTTTACTCATTCTAAACTTGCACGGGTGGAAGGACTTGAACCCACAACCTGCGGTTTTGGAGACCGCTGCTCTGCCAATTGAGCTACACCCGTAGATACACCAAGAGAATAGATTCACTTGAACCTATTCTCCAAACGTGTCTAGGCTTTACAGCGGGGTTTCACCAGACGAGATGAAACCCCCTGCCAACCTATTCAATAATTTTGCTAACCACGCCGGCCCCGACGGTGCGCCCGCCCTCGCGGATCGCAAATCGAAGCCCCTCTTCCATCGCCACCGGCTGGAT
>NZ_JBINJE010000028.1:0-54650 GCF_043951955.1 Halalkalibaculum sp. DA384
ATCGGGCGGAATCCGGGAGGTGTGGCCAGGATCACCACATCGGCCAGCTCAATGGCATTTTTGTAGGCGTCAAAACCCACAAACTTGTGCTCTTCCGGCACGTTCAGCTTTTCCGGCTGATCGGAAAACACCTTCCCAAGGGTGCTCAGGCTGTCGTCCAGCCGATCGCGGAACGCATCGGCCATGGCCACCAGCTGCACCCCGTCTCCCGTGCTCAGCGCCTGCCGGGCGGCGCCGGTCCCACGCCCGCCACAGCCGATAAGGGCTACCTTCAGCGTAGCACTGCCCCCGGCATAGGCACCCGCTCCCACCGGAAGCGAACTCAGTAATAGGCCGCCCGCCGCCAGCGACGAAGAGGTCTTTACAAAATCACGTCTCGAAATATTCCGTTTGCTGTTGTTCTGATCTTTTTGATTACTCATAATATCCGACTCATGGTTAAAGTTTACACTCCGCGATCCGTAACAGTCCCATCGGCGGGAGCGATATATTTATTTAAAAGAGGTCTTTGTAAAACCGTTCTTTTGTCCAATTTCTGCATTTTTGAACCTGGACAAAACTCCTGGTCTTTCAAAGCCCTCTTGGAAAGACACTGTCATTCCGGTTGTAAATTCAAATTTGGTTACCAACACACAGATATATTTATGTTAAGTATTTATTTTCAATTTGTTCTTGTTGTTCTTGGAAAATCTCAATTACAATAAACGACTGCGAACTAAGGTAACTGATCCAGGGTAACACGGGTAACACAGCAACCTGGATTTCGGCCCTTTCCCACAGAATGCAGATTATGCCGATCATGGAACGTTACTGTTTGAACCGATATTCCGTGGAAGTCTACAGCATCATGACATCTGTCTTTATGGTAAAGCTGAAAGTTCATGGTTGAAATCGGCACTAGTTATAATCCTCAATTGCATCAATCCAGTACTGTTCCATCTCTTCCGGGGGCGGTGGGTCGGCCGGCCGGACTACCCGAAAGCCCACAAAGGGGGCATCCGTCAGCCACCAACGACTTTTGGGCAATTGCGGATCCCTGCGTTTCCACCGCTTGACCGAGTGTTGCCGGCTGGCACATCGAAGTTCCGCGGACTCCTGCGACCACCCGCCCCCGCGCAGTGATCGGGGATACAGCTGGTCCGGGAGAAAAAGCGGGTTTTCAGCACCTTCCTCAATTCGGTCGAAATAGTCTTCGTGATACTGGTCCATCGTCCACTCCGCCACGTTCCCGTGCATGTCGTAGAGTCCCAGTTCATTGGGCTTTTTCTCTCCCACATGGTGATACTGGCCGTCACTGTTGCCTTCGTACCAGCCGTATTCGTCCAGGGCCGCAACATCTTCACCAAAAGAATATGCCGTGTTACTCCCCGCGCGGCAGGCGTATTCCCATTCCGCTTCGGTGGGCAACCGGTAGAAGTGCCCGGTCTTTGCCGTCAGCCACTTGGTATACATAACAGCGGCGTAGTGGGTCATATTAATAGCGGGATATCCTTCGCGACCCATCCCGAAACTCATGTCCACATAAGGCGGGGTGGGAAGCGACACCGCATCCGCCTGCAGGGCAACGTCTCCCGAGGCCGGCAGCTGTCCCTTCAGGTCTTCGATCTCTTCTTTTACAAACAGATCATACTGATCCCATGTAATTTCGTGAATCCCCATCCAGAAGGAATCGACAGACACTTTTTTGGGCGGCCCTTCATCCTCTTCACGCCCCGTCTCCTCCGGGGGACTGCCCATCACAAACGTGCCACCCGGGACCGGTGTCATCTGAATCGCCTGATCAGAGCCGGGTATCGGTTCAGTATATGGCTCAAAATCTTCTGATACCGGCAGATTGCCGGCTTTTTCAGGATAGATGGTGGAAGCCACCAAAATAATTCCGAATACGAGGTACCACGCCCGAGGAAGGAACTGCTTCCGAAAAAAATTGTGAAATGTAGTCAAAATTATGTGTTGCTAGTGGATTGAGATGGTTACGATGGATATCCGTTTTATCGATTTCCATACATTATAATTAAAGCAAGCTGTTAACGCCACAAGTAAAGAGCATGAAAGAGAACCGTTGTAATGGATTTTTTAGAAGAAGCCAACAAGACTGCGATCAACCGTTTGCTTCACGACCAAAAAATAAATAATAAGAAGAAACACATATTAACCCGGATTTTTCACGAAATAGATTATCTGTTTACAGAAATATCCGGTCTTAAAATATAAGAGCAGCATTTAATTTCAACTCGTTGTGAAGTTTTTCATGTGAACCTTAACATTCGGGGCGATAATTCACGTTTCCCATCTTTAACGCGAACTACATGCTAAAAACAGGTGATTACCATACATGCTAATTAACGAGCTCTTTTCGGGGATTCCCATTCCTGATTTCATATTAACATTTTCGTTAAATACCCGCACCCGAAAGTGCACGTTGGAATATCCTTCCTCAAAAAGTCTTTTGGCTTCATCTGATATTGACATACTGATCAGGCCATTTTTCATTTAGCCCGCATTTCTCGCCAAGATATTTGTTTTTCAGCAAGTCGAAGGGCAAATGGCCGTGCAGACGTACGTTGGTACGTTGAGCAGGTGATTTGTCCTTCAACGCAGCTAAAAGGCCCATTTCGCAGCTTGTTACAGACTGTAATGATAATTTGGTAGAAAATTTTTTATAACCTTAAGTTATTGCCATCCATGAAGTTACATGATTTTATCCAAAATACTCGTGAGAAATCCGGGTTAGCGCGACTGAGGTAAAAAATATGGGGTAAAATTCTCTTTAGCTCTCCTCTATTTTTTATATTTTTACCAGCTCTCAAACTTGGTAACAGTTTTTAAATTGAATTCATGTCTGAAGAAAAAATTACGATAACCTTCCCCGACGGTTCCCAAAAAGAATACCGCAAAGGAATTACCGGCTACGAGGTCGCAGAATCTATTTCAAAAGGTCTGGCGCGCGAGGCTCTCAGCATTACGCTTGATGATGAAATTATGGACCTGGACCGGCCCATAGAGAAAGATGGAACCATTACGATTAATACATGGGATAGCGAAGACGGCAAATATACGTTTTGGCATTCTTCAGCCCACCTGCTGGCAGAAGCGATCCAGGAGCTGTATCCAGAGGCAAAATTTGGGATCGGTCCCCCGATCGAAAATGGCTTTTATTACGATATCGACTTTGGCGATCAGGCCGTGGGAAAAGATGATCTTGAAAAGATAGAGCAGAAGATTATTGAAAAGGCTCGTCAGAAATCGGAGTTTGAGCGGCAAAAAGTTTCGAAACAGGAAGCGCTCGAGTTTTACAGGAAAAAAGATAACGAATATAAAGTTGACCTGATCCAGGATCTTGAAGACGGAAATATCACCTTTTACACGCAGGGGGATTTTACGGACCTCTGCCGGGGGCCCCACATCCCGGATACGGGGCGGGTGAAAGCCGTTAAGCTCACCAATGTGGCCGGGGCTTACTGGCGCGGCGACGTGGACAGCAAGCAGCTGACACGGATCTACGGGATCTCTTTTCCAAAACAGAAACTGTTGAAGGAGTATGTCCACCAGATGGAGGAAGCCAAGCGCCGCGACCACCGCAAGCTCGGCAAGGAACTTGATCTATACATGATGGATTCGATGGTGGGCCAGGGCCTGCCGGTCTGGAAGCCCAAAGGCACCGTACTGCGAAGAACACTCGAAGAATTTCTGAAGGAGGAACTGCTAAAAAGAAATTACCAGGAGGTTATAACACCTCATATCGGGAATATTGAGCTGTACAAAACCTCGGGGCACTATCCCTACTACAAAGAGTCACAGTTTGCACCGATTAAAGTTGACGACGAGGAGTACCTGCTCAAGCCCATGAATTGTCCTCACCATCACCGGATCTATTCCTCCAAACTGCGATCATACAGGGATCTGCCGATCCGGCTCGCAGAGTTCGGTTCCGTTTATCGGTACGAGCAGTCCGGGGAGCTGAGCGGGCTTTCCCGGGTCAGGGGCTTCACCCAGGACGACGCACATATTTACTGTATGGAAGAGCAGTTGAAGGACGAACTGCTCAATGCCATCGATCTGACGCAGCTTGTATTCAAGACGTTTGAGATGCCGGTCAAAACCCGCCTGTCTTTCCGGGATCCCGAGGATACCGAAAAATATGCAGGCGATGTTTCCTCCTGGGACAAGGCTGAGCAACAGATCAGGGAAGTTGCCGATGACATGGGGCTGGACTACTTCATCGGTCGCGGGGAGGCCAGTTTTTACGGGCCCAAAATTGATTTTATAATCAAGGATGCCATCGGCCGCAAATGGCAGCTCGGAACGGTTCAGGTAGATTACGTTATGCCGGAGCGCTTCGATCTGACATATATCGGTTCTGACAATGAGAAGCACCGGCCCGTAATCATCCACCGTGCCCCCTTTGGCTCCATGGAGCGTTTCTGCAGTATCCTGATCGAACATTTTGCCGGTGATTTTCCCGTCTGGTTGTCACCGGTGCAGGTCAAAGTCATCCCGATCGCAGATGAGTTTAACGAATATGCCCGCCAATGCGCCTCTGAGCTGAAAAAAAATGATATCCGTGTTGAAGTTGATGAGCGGAGTGAGCAAATTGGCGGAAAAATACGGGATGCTGAAACGAGTAAGATCCCATACATGTTAATAGTAGGTGGAGATGAACAGAAAGAGGGAACGGTCTCCGTTCGCCGTCATAAAGAAGGCGATATCGGAACTTTTGATTTTTCTGAATTTATTTCTAATCTAAACGAGGAGATCGAGAACAAGGAAGTTCCTGATCATTCAAATTCAAACTAAAACCATATAGAGGTAATTATCGGAAGAAGTAGACGACCACGTCCGCGAAAAGATCCGGACAGACCAAATGTAAATGATGAAATACGTTCACGCAAAGTACGCGTAATACGGCCTGATGAAGAACATGAGGTGGTGGATATTGATCGTGCTCTTGAAATTGCGCGTTCTTATGACCTGGACCTTGTTGAGGTGGCTCCCAAAGCCAAACCGCCCGTCTGTAAAGTGATAGACTTCGGCAAGTTCATGTATGAGAAAAAGAAGAAGGAAAAAGAGGCCAAGAAAAAACAACACACGGTACAGGTCAAAGAGCTGCGCTTCCGGCCCAATACTGATGATCACGATCTCGAATTCAAAACGCGACATGCTCGTGGTTTCCTCGAAGATGGTGACAAGGTCAAGGCGACTGTCCAATTCAGGGGTCGTGACATGCTATACACCGAACGGGGCGAAGAGCTGCTGTTGGATTTGGCAGAAGAGCTGAGCGATGTGGGTGAGATTGAATCAAAACCCACGATGGAGGGCCGTCGCATGATTATGATGCTCTCTCCCACTTCTAAAGGATAGCTCCTGCCAACCAGCAATGGGGGCTTCGGCCACTTCTCTGGGTGATAATTAAAGGAAGTTCCAAATATTCCTTTAATCAATTGCCGATAATGCTTATCTTCGAACTCTTTTTGAATCAAAGATAAACAGGTGAATACTATGCCTAAGATGAAAACCAACAGCGGAGCCAAAAAGCGCTTCAAAATTACCGGTACCGGCAAAGTGAAGCGAAAGAAGGCAGGAAAACGACATATCCTCACCAAAAAGACGAGTAAGAGAAAGCGGAATCTTGGCAAACCGACCCTGGTCGACGACACGCAGGTGAAAAATGTCAAGAAAATGCTTCCGTACAAATAATCTTAACACTAACTTTTAACACATAAATCAGATAAAATGCCACGATCAAGAAACAAGGTGGCTTCCCGTCGCCGTCGCCGAAAGATTCTCAAGCAGGCGAAAGGTTACTGGGGCAAGCGAAAAAATGTGTATAAGTTTGCGAAGAATGCGGTAGAAAAAGGGATGCTCTACCAGTATCGCGACCGCAAGGTTCGTAAACGGGAATTCCGAAAACTCTGGATTACACGCATCAATGCAGCTGCCCGCCAAAACGGTACAACCTATTCCAGGCTGATGGGAGCCCTGAAGAAGAAAGACATTGAAATCAATCGCAAAGTATTGGCCGATCTGGCCGTGCGTGATCCGGAAACGTTCTCCGCTATTGTTGAAAAAGCAGCGGCATAAACGGTTCACTCTTTGATGTCAAGCCGGCAGATCTTATTACAACAGATAAGATTTGTCGGTTTTTTTATTATTGGTACCATATTTAGCCGTATTCGGCAATACGACAGGACATGGGAGGTATTACCTGGAGGGGCCGATCTCATTATTCTGAGCTCACCGCAGAACTCCTTATATTCGGGTGATCAGGATAAGATAAAAAGAAGCCCTGTTTATATTAGCAGGATCGGTTTTCAGGTATTGGTACTTCTGGCGGCGATTCTTCCAATTTTCACAGTTGTTGCTACACGCATATTGCACACTTGACAGATAAAAAAATGTGATGCTCGATTACATAGAAACGATAAAACAAGAAGCTGAAGAATTTTCAATTGCAAACGAGGAGGAGCTGGAGGCGTTCCGGCTCGAGTTTCTTTCCCGGAAAGGCAAAGTGCAGGAGATGTTCTCCCGTATGGGGGAAGTGCCCGACGATGAAAAAGCCAGGGTGGGCAAAGCGATGAACGAAGTAAAAACCCTGGCTCAGAACAAGTTTGAGGAAAGCAAAGAACGCCTTAAGCGGGAAGAGGCACGGCAGGTATCGGCCACTGACGATGTAACCCTTCCGGCACCTCCCCAGACAGTGGGCTCCTACCATCCCCTCACCCAGACGCTCAACGAAATGAAGGAGATCTTCTACCGGCTGGGTTTTTCCATTGCTGACGGACCGGAGATTGAAGACGACTTCCACAATTTTACGGCCCTCAACTTCCCCCCGAACCACCCGGCCCGTGATGAACAGGATACCTTTTTCATTCGCAAACACGACGATCCCGACCGGGACGACCTTGTTTTGCGAACCCACACCTCTCCTATTCAAATCCGGGAGATGCAAAAAAGAAAACCGCCTATACGGATTATTGCACCCGGCAAAGTGTACCGAAATGAGGCGGTAAGTCCCAAGTCGTATTTCCTGTTTCACCAGGTGGAAGCGCTATACGTGGATACCAACGTAAGTGTGGCGGAACTAAAAGAAACGCTCATCAGCTTTGCCAAGTTAATGTTTGGCAGCGATGTGAAATATCGGTTGCGCCCCGGATTTTTCCCGTTTACCGAACCCAGCCTGGAGATGGATATCTGGTGGGAGACCAATGGAGAGGGAAAATGGCTGGAAATTCTCGGCTCCGGCATGGTCGATCCCAACGTTTTTAAATCTGTCGGCATTGACCCCGAAAAATATACGGGCTTTGCGTGGGGAATGGGAGTCGATCGGATCGCCATGCTCCGGCACGGTATTGACGATATTCGCACGTTTTATGAAAATGATGTTCGCTTTTTATCACAATTTGATTAATTCTGCAGGAACGCAGGTGGCGCGAGCGAAAAGTACCTTCTGAATTCCTGCGAGGAGCTGCCTCCATCACGCGCGCTCCATCTGGGTTCCTGCCAAAAATTATTGATCTCAGCACATGAAAATTTCTTACAACTGGCTACATGAATTTATAGATCTGGATCTTACCCCGGAAGAAACCGCAGAAAAACTGACCCTGATCGGCCTCGAGGTGGACACACTGAAACCGGTTGGAAGCAAGCTGGACGGGGTCGTGGTTGGAGAGGTGCTGGAGGTGCGGGAACATCCCAATGCCGACCGGCTGCAGCTCTGCCTCGTAAATTTGGGAGATCGGCAGGTTCAGATTGTTTGCGGGGCTGACAATGTTGCCGAAAATCAGAAAGTGCCTGTCGCTACCGTAGGCACAACACTGCCCGTAACCCTGGACAACGGAGAGCCGCTGACTATCCGAAAAGCTGAACTGCGCGGCGAAAAATCCGAAGGGATGATCTGCTCCGAAAGTGAACTGGGCATCAGTGACGATCATTCCGGCATCATGGTGCTTAACAACGGTGCCCGCCCGGGTGAGCCGATCGGCTCTGCCATTGACCTCTATGAGGATACCGTCATTGATATCGAAATTTCTCCCAATCGGCCGGATGCAACTTGCCACCTGGGGGTTGCCCGGGACCTGGCGGCCGCCCTCGACCTGAAACTTGAAAAACCGTTTACCGAAACGTTCGATCCCTCTGCCCCGATCGATAACGAAATTGAGATCGAGATCGAAAATGAAGACAAATGCCATCGCTACACCGGTAAAATGGTCAAGGGCGTTACCATAGAAGACTCACCGGCATGGATTCAAAACAGGCTCAAGGCGCTCGGTGTACGTCCTGTAAATAACGTCGTGGATATCACGAACTATGTGCTGCTCGAACTCGGGCAGCCCCTCCACGCTTTTGATTATGCTACAATCCGTGGAAAAAAGATCGTGGTCAGGGATTTTGACGAAGATATCGAATTTGAAACCCTGGATCACGTAAAACGCACTTGTCCGGCCGGAACGCTGTTTATCTGCGACGGAGAGGGTCCGGTGGCTATAGCAGGCGTCATGGGCGGGGTCGATTCGGAAGTGGATGAGGAAACCACCGATATTTTAATCGAAAGTGCCTATTTTGATCCCGGTACCATCCGCAAAACTGCAAAAGAGCAGAACCTTCAGACCGATGCCTCCTACCGTTTCGAACGGGGCATAGATCCACAGTTGCAACGTATTGCTGCCGAACGCTGCGCGGCACTCATTGCCGAGGTGGCCGGCGGAACAGTGGTAGCGGGATGTACCGATATTCACCCGGTCAAAACGGAGCCTCGCGAAATCTCACTGCGCCTGAGCTACGTCAACCGTCTGCTGGGTACCGATTTAGAACGGGAACAGGTGAATACATTCCTGGAGGCCCTGGAGCTCAAACTAGTGGACCAGCAGCAGGCAACTCTCAAGTACAAGGTGCCGACGTTTCGTCCAGACCTGGAGCGCGAAGTGGACCTGGTTGAAGAGGTGGGGCGCCTGTTTGATTACAACAACATACCGGCTCCCACGCATGCCAAGTTCATTACCCCGGAACCGATCAGCAGCCATGAAAAACTGATGGTTCGCATCCGAGATACGGTTAAAAGCCTGCGTTTTAAAGAGATCTACAGCAACTCGCTGATGCCGGAAGAGGATGCCTCCTACCTTGGTGATCTCGAGCGGATGATCAAAACGCTGAACCCGATCTCCAGGGAGATGACAACGCTCCGCCCCTCCCTTCTTTACGGTTTTCTGAAGGCAGTGGCGTACAACTTCAACCGGAAAAATTCCAGCGTCCGATTCTTTGAGGTCGGCAACACGTTCAATGAAGCCGACGAGGGAACCTACTACGACGGGATAAAGGAAGAAACCAACCTGCTCATGGGTATTGCCGGACTCAAAACGATTGAGTACTGGAACAGCGAACCCCGGGCTTACGATATTTTTGACCTCAAGGCAGAGGTAACCGCCTTTCTCCGGCAGCTCGGACTGCACGAGCACACCCACACCCACAAGCGGGATGAACGGCTGGTGTACACCGTCAATGAGACCGAGATCGGTTCCCTTTACGAGGTCGATAAAAACATGCTTGCAAACCTGGAGATAGAACAACCCGCCTTTGCCGCCGAGTTTTCCATTACCCGAATTGAGCATCAGCTGGAGAACCTGCCTCCCGCAACATACGAACCGGTATCAAAATATCCCTCGTTTGAGTTCGACCTGGCGGTGGTCGTAAACGCTGGCGTACCCGCCGGAGATATGATAACCACCATACGGGAGACAGCCGGGAATTCACTTGAAACCATCGATATCTTTGACGTTTTCGAGGGCGAATCGATCGGCGAATCGAACAAAAGTATTGCCTTCCGGCTGTCATTCCTTGACAAGAATAAGACGTTGACTATCAATGATATAGAGCCTATTATTGATGAAGTATTGACCGTACTGGAGAAACAGTACTCCGCTAAATTAAGAGCATAACTTCGGTAGATGTGCTGACAAACGACAGCCCATATCATCAAAAATTCCATCAGCTCCTTGATCAGATTCGCGGGGAGGTGGAGCATCTGCAAGATCAGGTTGCTGAGCTGGAGCAGGAAAACCAGCGGCTTCGCGAAAAGATCGAGGAGATACAGGAGGGACAAACCGATATCTTTTCTGCCATGGCCGAGAGCGAACGGCTGGCCCTGCGTCACCAGGTGCTGGGTCTTATCTCGAAAATTGATGATCATCTCGAGGAGCAACAGCAATGAAATCGATCAAAATAAACGTACTTGGCAAGCAATATCCCATCAAGGTTGAGGAGTCTGAAGAGGAAACCATGCGCAGGATAGCCCAGTATGTGGATGACCGGTTCATGCAGTACAAGAAAGAGTTAAAAAAACAGCCGGAAAGCACCGTTATGGTACTGGCTGCTCTCAGCCTGGCAGAGGAAATTTTTGAAGAGCGGCGTCGAAACCGTGAGCTCAATCAGCAAGAGGACAAGCTGATGCAGGATGTCAACCAATCGCTTGAAGAATTTATCGAAGAGATCACTTCAAACCGGGAACAGTGACCTCTTTTTTACCATTCGCAATCCCATTTAAACACTGCCGGCCCTTCGCTGCACAATGAAACGGTATCGAACAGACTTCATACCTGGTACCGATCCTTGTGGCCGGATGCTGTTCATTAGTTCTTTTACCGCAACATGATACTTTGCCCAGCCATCAGCACGATGTAGCAACACGCCGGGCAGACTCGGTTTTTCCATTCTGAATACCACTTTATATTCCTTACCTTTGTGCTTCTTATTTATTGATTTACTGAACCGCCAACGGAACCGGCTCCCTATTTGCACTTAGCCGGAGATGAGCCAGAATCATGAGCAAACAACTGAAAATTCTTTTTATAGGAGATATCGTAGGTGAACCCGGGCTTAGCCTTCTCCAAACGTTTCTACCCGGATTAATCGACAAGTATGAAGCCGACTTTGTGATTGCAAACGGTGAAAACTCCCACGAGGGACACGGAATTAATCGCTCAATCATCCGGAACCTGCACGACCTGGGCGTTCACGTGATTACAGGGGGCAACCACTCCTTTGCCAAGTGGAAAGTGTTTTCCTATATGAAAAAAAATCATGAGATACTGCGCCCCCTGAATTATCCGAAAGGAAACCCCGGTTATGGATACGGTATATACGATATTCCGGGCTTTGACCATAAAATCGGCGTGTTAAACCTGCAGGGTCGCACCTTTATGAAGGCGATCGACGATCCTTTTTCGACTGCTGACTGGGCGATCGATCGCATACGGGAGGAAACCGACACCATTTTTATCGACTTTCACGCCGAAGCCACCGCCGAAAAGCTGGCCCTGGCCTGGCACCTGGACGGGAAGGCCAGCGTGTTTGTTGGCACACACACCCACGTTCCGACCAATGACGCCCGTATCTTCCCGGATGGAATGGGATATATCAGTGACGCCGGCATGACCGGTTCTTTTGACTCTGTGCTGGGTATGGACAAAAATGTGTCGATGAAGCGGTTTATGCTCGGCACTCACCAGCGTTATCAGATAGCGAATGGCAATAATCACGTTTGTGCGGTGTATTGCGTGGTGGATCTTGAATCGAACCAGTGTCTCCATATCGAATCTCTTGTTTATCCGTCCTTCAGGAACAGCAAGCTTGAGGAGTGAACTTTATGCCTGTCAAATCCCCCATTTTAACCGGAACCGATATTCTCAAGACCTATCCCGCTAAAACCGGTGAAGGAGCCCTCACCGTACTTGACTACTGCTCAATAACGATCAATTCCGGGGATATTGTTTCGGTGGTTGGTCCCAGCGGCAGCGGTAAAAGCACGTTATTGCACGTACTCGGGGGATTGGACCGCCCCGACTCCGGGGAGGTCGCCTGGAAATCCAACTCCATTTACAACCTGACTGCGGAAGAGCTGGCCGATTTCAGAAACCGCGAACTTGGGTTTGTTTTCCAGTTCCATCATCTGCTGCCTGAATTTTCTGCCCTGGAAAATGTACTCATGCCTGCCCTGATCGCCGGTAGAAGCCTTGAGGCCTCCGAGGAGCGGGCGATGGAACTGCTTAGCCGCTTCGGAATTCCGGATCGTGCCGAACACCGTCCGACCGAATTATCGGGTGGAGAGCAGCAACGGGTATCAATGGCCCGGGCCCTCATGAATAACCCATCCCTGATCCTGGCTGACGAACCCACCGGCAACCTGGATGACGCCAATACCCGCATTGTACTGGATTACCTGTTTCAGCTACGTGAAGAAGATGGGGTCAGCATTCTTCTTATTACTCATGAAAAAGATATCGCCGGGCGCTGTGATTTGACCTATGAACTAAATAAAGGCAGGCTGAATCCGTTTAACTAAAGATCGTTCTGGTATTTCACCACCAAATTCATGAAACCCTATCTGTAAAGGCCGGTTTTACAGTGCTTCAATTTATCCCTGAACTATCGTTCATTTTTGATTTTGGGAAGTGCCAAAACAATACTAATTTTGACCACTTAAAATTTCAGCATAACATTGATATAAGAAGATTACAATGGCTAAACGAAAAATGACCCAGGAAGAACTCGAATCAGATCCCCTGGTTCAGTCTGTTGAAAGGGTCCAGAGTTTGTATGTTCAATATAAGAGCGAAATAATAGGCGGTGCTATTGCTCTGTTTCTAATCATCGCAGGTGGAATAGGGTATTATTATTACTCACAATCCCAGGAACGGCAGGCCCAGCAGTTAATGGGACCCGCAGAAACGGCTTTCCTGCAATCTGACTATCAAACCGCCCTGAATGGGTCTGACGAGGATTTTACTGTTGGTTTTGAGCAGATCATTAATAATTACGGCGGCACTGATGCCGGTAATCTTGCCCGCTATTATGCCGCTGTTTGCGAATATAACCTTGGCAATACCGAGCGTGCACTCAGTTACATGGAAGATTATGAGGTGCCGGAAGGTATTCTTGGGGTCGGTCCCCTCTCCTTTATGGGCGTATTATATACCGACTTGGGTCAGCATGCACAGGCTGCACAAACCTATCTCAGGGCAGCCGAGTGGGATGAAAACGATGCAACAACACCCTACAACTACCTGGAAGCGGCCAGTGCATTTTATGATGCCGGAGATACTGCCCAGGCCCGGGAATACGCCAGCATCGTGGTGCGGGATTATCCCGGCAGCGAGCAGGTACCCGAGGCGGAACGCCTTCTTGGAATGATTGCCGCGGCCTCAGAGTAGTAATAAATTTGGGTTTGTTTTTTGAAAAGCTCCCGCCTTTCCTGCGGGAGCTTTTGCTTTATTACGGGATTCCTCTACAATATTTAATAGGAACCTTTACAGAACCTGCTGTTTTGTTGGGAGGTAGTTGTACTACCGGCCTTGGTGACCTTTTAACGGGAGTACAACTTCCTCTGAACAGGAATTGAGGGTTGTGCAAAGCCCCCTAATATTTAACGTCAGTCCGGGAAAGAAATAATGTTCATACTGTTTATATTGTCCTGAGACACCGTTGGTGGTACACTCCTGATTTTACATTTATCATTACCAAACGGGACTTTTTGATTGAGGACGACTAAATAAAAAAATCCGCCTGTTCTGGCAGGCGGATTTTCCAATATTACAGGTTTTGTTATCTAAAATTAAGCGGGCGGGGTATAATCTACGTCAACCCACTCCCCTTTTTTACCACTCTCAATAACCTTGTGGATAAAATCCACACCGCGGGCTCCATCCTGAACCGTGGGGAAATCCAGGTCAAATTCGCCAGGTTCCTCTACACTCAAACGGGCTTCCAGGGTATTGGCAAAATTCAGGTATATATTGGCGAACGCTTCAATAAAACCCTCCGGATGTCCGGGAGGAATGCGCGTATTGTGCTGCGCTACATCCGACAGGTACTCATTGCCCCGTTTGTAGGTCTCTTCCGGTCCGCCGGGATGAAGCAGATGCAGGTAATTCGGATCCTCCTGCTTCCACTCTATGGCGGCATCAGTACCGTAAGCGCGAATTCGCAGGCTGTTCTCTTCTCCAACCGATACCTGGGAACAGTACAAGATTCCCCGGGCTCCCCCTTTGTAATGGACCAACACATTGGCATCGTCTTCCAGTTCTCGACCTTCAACAAAGGTATTAATGTCTGCAATAAGAGATTCAATCTGAAGGCCGGTAATATACTCCACGAGATTTTCTGCATGAGAACCGATATCCCCGACCGCTGATGAAACGCCGGCCTTCTTGGGATCCGTTCTCCAGTTTGCCTGTTTATTGTCTACCGGCTGGGCCAGCCACCCCTGTGGATATTCCACGACAATCTTGCGTATCTCCCCGAGCTTGCCATCTTTTACCAACTGGCGGGCTTCTTTAACCATCGGGTAGCCGGTATAATTATGAGTTAATGCAAACACCGTATCATGTTCATCCACCAGCCGGCACAACTCTTCGGCTTCTTCAACCGTTTTGGTCATCGGCTTGTCACATACCACGTGAAACCCCGCCTCGATAAATGTTTTGGCAACGGGATGATGCAAGAAATTCGGGGTGACGATAGATACAAAATCGATACGTTCTCCCTCGGGCAGCTGGCTCTCTTTCTCGGCCATCTCTTCGTACGAACCGTAAACCCGTGAAGGATCCAGGTTCAACTCCCGCCCTTTCTGTTTTGATTTTTCCGCAGATGAAGAAAAGGCACCTGCTACAAGTTCAATTCTTCCATCCAGCGCGGCTGCCATCCGGTGTACTTCTCCGATGAAGGCACCCGGACCGCCTCCAACCATACCATATTTCAGTTTTCTGTCTAGTGTCATTGTATCCTCTTTTTTACTTTCGTTGAGAGGCGCAAATACCCAAAAACAACCGTTAAATGCAAGCCATCTTCCCCTTATTTATATCCTCTTACACAAATTTTCCCAAGCTTGTGCAATAAATTTGCAAAATTAATTCAGCTCATCTATGTTAGGGTTTAATTGAACACATTGGACTAGCTTTTCTAAGAACTATATCAGCTTATGCATATCTCAAATCAAGTCAACCAATATGATGCAATCGTAGTCGGTTCCGGGATTTCCGGGGGATGGGCTGCAAAAGAATTAACTGAGAAAGGCCTTCAAACTCTCGTACTTGAACGAGGTAGAAATGTAGAGCACGGGAAGGATTACATTACGGAACACAAGGCTCCCTGGGAGATGGAGTTCAGGGGACGGGGAAATCGCAAATACCTGGAGGAGGAAAAACCGCGACAGCTCCGCTCGGATGTGATCAACGAATACAACGAGCACTTTTTTGTTAATGACAATACCCATCCCTACGAAGTTGACGATGAGGAGAATCCCTTTTTATGGGTCCGTGGTTATCACGTCGGCGGGCGCTCCCTGACGTGGGGCCGGCAATCCTACCGATGGAGTCCAATGGATTTCCAGGCCAATGCTGAAGAGGGTATCGCTGTTGAATGGCCCATCACCTACGAAGAGATAGCCCCGTGGTACGATTATGTTGAACAATTCGCGGGAATCAGCGGGCAAAAAGAGGGGCTGCCTCAGCTGCCGGACGGGCAGTTTTTGCCCCCGATGGCACTCAACTGCGTGGAGCAGGAGGTTAAAACAGCGATAGAGGAAACGTTCCCGGAACGCACTCTTACCATCGGGCGGGCCGCCGTATTAACGGAAGCCCATAACGGGCGCGGAGCCTGCCACTACTGCGGACCCTGTTCCCGGGGATGTTCCGTGGGAGCCTATTTCTCCTCCCAAAGCAGTACCCTGCCGGCAGCCCGCGCCACAGGTAACATGACGCTTCGCCCAAACAGTATCGTTCACAGCGTCATATATGACAAGGAAACCGGCAAAGCCACCGGGGTTCGCGTTATTGACCGTGAATCGAAAGAAAGTATGGAATTTTTTGCTGACGTCATTTTTCTCAACGCTTCTGCACTTGGTTCTACCCAGATCCTGCTTAACTCCAAATCCGAGGTATTCCCGGAAGGCATGGGAAATTCAAGCGGAGTTCTGGGCCACTACCTTATGGACCATCACTTCCGTGTAGGCGCCAGCGGCACCTACGAGGGGCACCTCGACACCTATACATTTGGGAACCGGCCCAACGGCTTTTATATCCCCCGGTTTCGAAATATCAGCCCGGAAACAGATCATCCCGACTTTATCCGGGGATACGGATTTCAGGGGCGGGCCGGCCGGCCAAGCTGGGGTCGCGGTGTTGACATGGATGGATTTGGAAGCGAACTCAAGCAAAAACTAAGGGATCCCGGTCCCTGGCAGGTGGGGATGACCGCCTTCGGAGAAATCCTTCCCGACTATGACAACTACGTGGAGCTGGATGAGGAAAAGACAGACGAGTGGGGTATTCCGCTTCTTCGCATAAAAGCCTCAATCGGAGAAAATGAACGCAACATGCGCAAAGACATGGCAGAAACAGCTGCAGAAATGCTTGAGGCGGCCGGGGCAACCGACGTATCGTCTTATGAAAGCGAATACCTTTTTGGAGAGGGAATCCATGAAATGGGTACGGCCCGCATGGGCAATGACCCAGAGACCTCGGTACTCAATGGA
The DNA here is from genome assembly GCF_043951955.1 of Halalkalibaculum sp. DA384. Lineage (NCBI taxonomy): Bacteria > Pseudomonadati > Balneolota > Balneolia > Balneolales > Balneolaceae > Halalkalibaculum > Halalkalibaculum sp. DA384. Next base: position 16,523 of record NZ_JBINJE010000028.1, read on the forward strand.
CACAATCAGCTGCACGAGGTACCCAACGTATTTGTAACCGACGGGGCGTGTATGACCTCTGCCGCGTGCCAAAATCCGTCACTGACCTATATGGCGTTGACAGCCCGGGCTGTTGACTATGCCGTTGACCAGCTGAATAAAAATAATCTTTAACTACCAGTCGTGGGTCTCGATTTTGATTCGTCAGCCTATCCATCATGAAGCTGATAGTCAACGATGGACCCAACACCCACGACCCAAGATCCAAAGACCATCATTATGAATCGACGTGACGCCTTAAAACAAATTGCCCTGCTGAGTGGAGGAGCTCTTTCCATGTCCACCATTACGGCCGTAATGAGCGGCTGTAGCGCGGAAACCGGCACCGCAGGGTACACCCCTCAAACCTTGTCTTCTCACCAGGATGAGCTGGTCACAGCGATTTCCGAGCTTATTATCCCGGCAACGGATACGCCCGGAGCAAAGGCGGCAAATGTGAACCAATTTATTGACAAGATGCTCACCGACTGGAATTATGAAAATGAACGCGAACACTTTTTGGCGGGTCTCGATGGTATAGATCAAACAAGCCGGGAGTTACACGGTAGTGAGTTCCTGGAATTAACGGAAGAGCAGCAAATTTCTGTATTGCAGCAGAAAGAACAAGAGGCCAAAAACGACTCCATGCCGGACACCGATCTCAAACCGTTTTTTGCGATGATGAAGGAGTATACGCTGGTCGGGTATTACACCTCTGAAATCGGGGCCACACAGGAACTTGAATGGAACCACGTAGCTGGCCGTTATGACGGCTGCTATCCTTATAACGAGGTGGGCCGAGCCTGGTCTTCTTGATATGAAGAATGAATAATTTCTTTACCTCTACATCAGGATTTTTTGACAACTCTTTCCTTTAAAGGGTTTTCAGATCCATCGTTTTGGATAACATCGGCATGTTCGCGGATTTGAATCCTCATCACATTTATGGAAGTATAAACGGCGGCCAAATCCGGACAGGGAGATTGGCCTTGACCGAAATCCCTGGTTTCGCAAAGCTCTCTTTAACAGCCCGCACTCATTCAATAATCCTCAATCCAGCACCTTGATCTTGATATTGCGGAAATCGACCCTGTTGCCGTGATCCTGCAGTCCGATATACCCTTCGTGGGCAGCTCCAAACTCAGGATGGGGAGCAAATTTACTTTGCTGGAGCATCTCATACCATTCATCTGTCCAGCGCTCATATTCAACGACTTTTTCCCCGTTCATCCAGTGTTCCACATGCGCGCCATTGCCGGTGACCTCAATTGTAATTTGATTCCACTCTCCAAAAGGATTGGCATTTTGTGGTTCTGCAGGTATTAGGTCGTACAGGGAGGTTGCCTTCCGGTTTCCATCTTTTCCTCGCTCCGCATCAGGATGGTTGTCGTTGTCAAGGATCTGGATTTCCGGGGCGGACCAGTAGATCGCTTCTTCCGGTTGTTCAACGGCTGCATAAAAAATACCCCCGTTGGCTCCTTTGGCGACTCTCCACTCCAGCTTCAGGATGTAATCTTCGTAAACCTCCGTTGTAATGATGTCACCCCCACCACCACCTTCTATAACAGAGAGCATCCCGTTTTCAACAATCCATCCCTCTTCGGGAAATTGCTCTTTATTATACCCACGCCAGCCTTCGGTGGTTTCCCCGTCAAACAGCAGTTCCCATCCCTCCTGCTTTTCCTGGGTTGTCAATGTGTTATGCTGCTGGGAATAGGCAGTTGAAAAACCTAATGCCAGGCAAACAGTTGTGAGGATAAATAATTTAAGATCCATAAGAAACGTATACATGTATTAATTTTAAAAACGTGTGAATTTCTATTTCCTGCAGGAAGAACCGTCAACTCTTGTTGGGCTCAATTCCGATATGCTCGTGCACCTCTTCGGGACATCCCTGCCAGTCGTTGGGCTGGTTCCCGATATAGCCGATATCCTCTATACCAATCTTGCTGGACCAGAATCCCGAGGCTACCAGGTCCCTGAACTGGTTGAAAAAAGCGACTCCATGCTCCATCTCTGGAGCAGCAATATCGGGGTACGCAATTTGATCGAGCATAGTCGTTTTTTCTTCTTCACTGCAGTCAATAAAGGGCTTGTCAAACTGTTTCTGGCACTGCACGTCCAGCCACCGGAGTCCCCCCCGTATAGGCGTCTGGTACTGCGGGCGATCCAGCATCATAAAGTCAATAAATTCGGGTACGCCGGCCTCCTCGGCATTTCCGGAGCGTTCGTCCGCCGGAATCACCATGTTGGCCAGCTGGCGTACAGTCTCAAATTCATGATCGTTAAAAAACCGGGTTTCCCACTTTTCAATATCCTCGGCGGTTACGTGAGACCAGAATTTTTCTTCCGGGCTGCTCTTTGAAGGCGGTGTCTGGCAACCGGTCATCACAAAGCTGCCGGCCAGGGTTCCGAGCGAAAGAGTTTTTAAGGCTTCTCGTCTGTCCATTATACTAATCGTGAGTTGTGAGTCTTGAGTCGTGAGTGACAAGTCCCAAGCTTTTAAAAACAAAACTCATGACTCAAGACTCACGACCCGTGACTGTCAGTTAAAGATTTCCTTTGTTCATCTGGTCGGCGATGTAGTTGGAGGTACGCATCGACAGGGCCAGTAGCGTCCAGGTGGTATTTTTGTGCGGCTGGGATACGAACGGACCTCCATCGGCGACAAACAGGTTGTCCACGTCGTGGGCCTGGCAGTATTTGTTCAATACCGACGTTGAGGGATCATCCCCCATCCGGGTTGTGCCCACCTCATGGATAATCTCACCGGGTGTGGAGATACCGTATCCCTCCTCTTTGCCGGGCATGTCCCACAGCGGCTGCCCGCCCATCTCGTCGATGATCTGGCGGAAGGTATGCTGCATATGGCGCACCTGGTTGTATTCCTGCTCGCTCCAGGTATAATTAAATCTGAGTGTGGGAATTCCCCACTCATCAACAGAATTGGGATCAATTTCGCAGTAATTGTCCTCATAGCCGATACTCTCTCCACGGCCGGATAATCCAACGATCGAACCATAGTAGCGACGGTAATCATCCTTCAGTTGTTTTCCATATCCCCCGCCCCCTTTGGGACGGTCCTGGTAGAGGTCGCTGTAGTTCTGAATTCCTCCCATAAAGCCGTAACTGGGCATTCCGCGCCCGCCCCACAGCTCCACGTGGTAGCCACGGGCAAAATCCAGCTTGCTGTTATCTTCCCACCACGGGATATAGAGATGCATTCCACCGGTTCCGTCCTCATTGTGGGCCGGGGTATCCATTAGCTGTGGGATAAGTCCGGCCACGGAGGTACCGGTTGTATCCATCAGGTATTTTCCAACTTTGCCACTGGTGTTGGCCAGTCCGTCGGGAAATTCGCTCGATTTGGAATTGAGCAGCAGCCGGGCCGACTCGCAGGCACTGGCAGCCAGTACCACGATGCGCGCCCGCACCTTGTACTCCCGCCCGTCTTCCTTGTTGACATAGGAGACTCCCGTTGCTTTTCCGTCGCGGTGGGTCACCTCCCGGGCCATTGCCCCGGTCCGGATTTCCAGGTTCCCCGTCTCAAGGGCCGGCGGAAGCAGCACAGAGGGACTGGAAAAGTTGGAGTGGGTTGAGCAGCTTCGGTTGCACTGCCCGCAATAGTGACAGGCCGCACGACCGTTTTTGGGTTCGGTCAAAATTGAAAGACGCGAGGGGATGCAGGGGATCCCCATGTCGTCACAGGCGTCCTTGATCAGGTACTCGTAACAACGCGGCTCCGGTGGGGGCTGGAAGATGCCACCCGGCTCATTAGGGATCCCCTCATTAGTACCGAAAACCCCGATCAGCCGGTCGATACGATCATAATACGGTTCCAGCTCCTCGTAGGAAATCGGCCAGTCATCCCCCATCCCGTCGATGCTTCGAACGCGGAAGTCGTCAGGTCCAAACCGAAGAGAAATACGTCCCCAGTGGTTGGTCCGCCCCCCCAGCATCCGCCCGCGAAACCAGTCAAATTCCGTGTCTTCAGTGCTGCTGTAAGGCTCTCCCGGGATGTCCCAGCCGCCAAAACAGGCATCAAACTCCCCGAACGGCTGCCGGCGGGTGCTGGCACCCCTGCGGGGCGATTCATAGGGCCAGGTAAACATCGCAAACTCCTCCGAATCAAACCATTCACCGGCTTCCAGCATCACCACATCCGCTCCGGCCTTGGTGAGTTCATGGGCGGCCATTCCGCCGCCTGCACCGGACCCGATTATACATACATCGTACTGCTTTGGACTTTCTTTTATCTGCATAATATTTACTGCCTTTTAGAACAGACCCATCCACTGAAATTCCATTTTACCTGGAATTCTGTTTATGCTGCAACAGGTCTAATTTTGGTTCAATTTTATTTTATGCGAGATCAGCTATCAGCCGACCATTTCAAGTAATTTTTTGGTCGCCTTTATCCCTTCGTACTCGCTCAGTTCGCTGCCTTCGTATTCAATCCCCACATATCCCGTGTAGCCGGCATCTTTTACAATTGAGATCAGTTTTTCGAAATCGATATTTTTCTCATGCCCATTGGAATCGAAGCTGTAACTTTTGGCACTCACCCCTTTGGCATACGGCATCAGCATACGAGTTCCCTTGTACCGGTCATATGATTCGTTTTCCGAGATGTTGAAGTTCCCAAAATCAGGAAGAGTTCCGCAACGAGGGTGATCTACCTGTTTTATTACGCCCACCAGCCATTCGGCATTGCTGGAAAGTCCCCCGTGGTTCTCAACTATTACGTTAATATCGTGTTGATCGGCAAATTCAGTCAAACTGCGAAGCCCATCCGCCGCAAGGTTCATCTGTTCATCCCAGCTACCACGGCTTTGGGCATTGACACGGATAGAGTGGCATCCCAGGTACTTGGCCGCTGTGACCCACTTGTGATGGTTTTCGACAGCTTGTTGACGTTCCCCTTCATCCGGATCGCCAAGGGCTCCTTCCCCGTCACACATTATGAGCACACTCCGAACGCCGTTATCGTCAGCGCGCTGCTTCATCTCCTTCAGGTACGACTGATCATTTGCCTTGTCGATAAAGAATTGATTCACGTACTCAACAGCACTGATTCCAAACTCATTTTTGGCTGTTGCAGCAAAATCAAGGTTATCAAGATCGCCGCCAAACAGTGCCCTGTGGAGCGACCACTGGGCCAGAGAAATATCAAAAAAGGTATCACTCACTGACTTGGAGAAAAGGCTGCCGGCCGGCAAGCTGGTTAGTGCAGCTGATCCCAACATCGCCTTCCCGACCGTCTTTAAAAACGTTCTTCTATCCTGGTTCATCAATATTCCTATGTTAAATTAATAATTTTCCTTCTGATCCGTCTTAATGTGTAGACTAGTTTGCAAAAAATCCAGTGTGTTTGTGCAAATATCTTTAAAAGTGATTAAATATTTTTCCACGACCCATTTTTTCAATTATTCACAGTTATAAACAGGAGTGTCTCAATTTGCCGAGACTCAAAAAATATCACTACAAATGTAATCTCTTCTCTGTCCGCTTGACTGACCCACAACGACTTAATTATCGGCAGACCCGGACCTGCAAAGCAGTCGTTCAAATTAAGAATCGCTCGTCCTTACTGAAATTGTAAACGCCTGCTGCGGATTTTCCCTGGTCAGCATGTCGATCTCCCGCGGGGTAAAGCCCTCTCTTTTGAGTCGCGGAATAAAATGGTTGATGATGTAGGTATACGGGTCAAAGCTGTTCGGATCACCTCCCGGCTCTCCCACCCGGTACCACCCGGCGTCGTGAGAAATCAGCACCCGGTGCAGCAGATCCGCCTCCTTCATGCTGTTGATCAGTTGAAAATGATAATCCGCCGAAGAGGGACCAATGCCGTCAAACTCTACCCAGGCACCCATACGCGCAACCTGCTGGTGAATTTCACTGTCCGACTCGTTTTGTGCGTGAATCCAGATGAATGCAGCCGGGTCGATTCCTGATTCTGATAATATTTCCAGCTGTTCCAGCGCCGTGGCCCCATCGGGAGTATGGACTCCTATGGTCAACCCACTTTTTTTATGCGTCTCGGCAGCAGCTTCCAACAGCTTTTGTCCCGTTTCAGAAATCGGACTTTTATCCACCCTCAGTTTTATAAAACCTGGACGAATACCAGTCCCGTCAATCCCGTTTTTCCACTCGTCAGTCCACCGGTCAGCCAGTTGACGTGCAGTCTCTTCGTACACATGCGAGGGTAAAAAATTGCCCTTCTCATTCCCATAATAGCCCGTGTTGGTCAACATTTTGATCCCGGACTGGTCGGAAAGACGTCTCAGAAGAACCGGATCTCTTCCCAGGTAGCTGGGAGTACATTCAATCAAGGTTTCACCTCCGGCTTGCTTAAGATCCCGCAGGTAAGGAACCACCAAGGCTGCCACCGAGTCACGGTCGTACCGCTCCCTGCTTACCTGATCCGCCCCGATAAAGTCGACCAGTACGTGCTCATGGGGCAGTGTCAATCCCATTTCAGCTGGTTCGACAGGCCCCTTGACCGTCATAATTTTGCCGTTGAACTGCGCCTTTACAGGCTCTGCCCCGGCAAATACCAGGATAATTACCGGAAAAAACAGGGAGAGCAACATATTTCTGATACAATTCATGATCTATTTTTCTTTTTAAAAAATTAATTGTCCATTAATCCAACAAGTTTATGAGCCACAAATTTTCCCTGGCTAAGAACTCTTTCCAAAACTCTTGCTGCAGAATACAAAAATTTAATATCTATCACTGTTACCAACAATGAGACTCGTTAAATATTCATGCTTTCTTGTATTATGATTTTGCATTTTTATTTTCAGGGTCTGGTTAGGTAAAATACCAGCAAATATAAATCCGGGCAGTTCTGCCAATATTATAATAAGATTGGCTCTGGCTTTACAGAAAAGAGTATGTACATTACAAAACGTCACTTGGCCGCTCTTTAATAGTAGTCGGCACCATTTTGACCTGAAACTCCAATAGTCTAAACCTGATATATGTTATCGAAAATGCGCACTTTCCCTTTTTCAGTGAACCAGTCGTCCCTGTTAATTTTCGCAATATTCGGGCTTCTGGCTCTCTCTTTAGTCGGATGTTCCGGAGAGCAGCCGGATCCCGAAATTATTACGCTCGATGATCAGGAAGCTGCCGAAGATGCCCGTCGAATCAGGCAGGATGTGTCCGTGGAAGTGGCGGAAGGACTGGAACTCAGTTTGTGGGCTTCCGAAAAATTGCTGCAGGATCCCATCGGCATGGATATTGACAACAACGGCCGCGCGTTGATAAATGTCACGAACAGAAGTACCAGCTCCGAGTTTGATATCCGGGGCCATCGCGATTGGATGATCGAGTCTATTACCTGGCAGACGGTAGAAGATCGCAAGGAGTTTCTTCACAGCGAGCTGGCCCCCGAGCGCAGCGATCAAAACGAGTGGCTAACCGATTTCAATGAAGACGGATCCCACGACTGGAGGGATCTGACGGTGGAAAAAGAAGAGGTGTATGCTATCGAAGACCGCTCCGGGGACGGCATCGCCGATCGGTCTCAGCTTTACATCCGCGATTTTCATGAGGAGGTCACAGACGTGGCCGGATCGGTTCTTGAACACGATGGCGATGTCTACATTCCCATTGCCCCGGATATGTGGAAAACCACCGATACCGACGGCGATGGCATGGCCGATACAAAAACCTCGATCAGCGATGGGTACATGGTCCATATCGGGTTCAGCGGCCACGGGATGTCCGGCGCCACGGTGGGTCCCGACGGACGTATTTACTGGGGGATCGGCGATATAGGATCCAACGTAACCGGTCCCGACGGGCAGCAGTGGGCCAATCCCAACCAGGGTGCGATATTTCGCTCCGAACCCGACGGAAGTAATTTTGAAGTATTTGCACGCGGGGTTCGCAACACCCATGAATTTGTTTTTGACAAGTACGGGAACCTGATTTCAGCGGATAATGACGGGGACCACGCCGGCGAACACGAGCGGTTGGTATATCTCGTCAACGGCTCTGACAGCGGCTGGAGGATTAACTGGCAGTTTGGTAAATATGTGGATACCAAAAACAACGAATACAAGGTGTGGATGGACGAGGAGTACTTTAAGCCGCGCTGGGACGGACAGGCCGCGCACCTGCTGCCGCCCGTCGCTGCCTACCACAGCGGTCCGGCGGGAATGGCCTACAACCCAGGGACCGCGCTCTCTGAGCAGTGGGATGATCACTTCTTCATTTCGGAATTTACCGGTTCTCCGGCCCGGTCGGCCATTCACGGGTTTACGCTCGAACCAAGCGGTGCCGGGTTTGAACTAAAAACGGACCAACCCGTTGTTGAAGGTATCCTGACTACCGGTATGGATTTTGGTCCCGGTGGCAGCCTCTATTTTGCCGACTGGATTGAAGGCTGGGGGACCAAGGAAAAAGGTCGAATCTGGAAACTGAACAGTGCCTCCGACAGCCGTTCCCGGATTCAACAGGAAACCAAAGAACTTTTGGAAAAAAGTTTTGGCTCCCTTGCGGAAACCGAACTTACCGAACTTCTGCATCACCAGGATATGCGCGTTCGCATGAAAGCGCAGTTTGAACTTGTCGATCGCCGCTTTAGCCAGGATCTGCTGGGAGCAATTACGCAGACGGAACATCAACTGGCGCGCCTGCACGGTATCTGGGGCATAGGTCAACTGGCGCGTAACAACATTGAACAGGCAGAATCTCTTGTCGAGTACCTGGAAGACAAAGATCCCGAAATTCGCGCCCAGGTTGCCAAAGTGCTGGGGGATGTCCGTTACGAGGCCGCCGCGGATGCCATCATTCCCCTGCTCCGGGATGAATCTCTGCGGGTACGGTTTTTCGCCGCCGAAGCGCTGGGACGCATGGAGCATCAGCCGGCTGTACAGCCCATAATTTCGATGCTTGAAGCCAATAATGACCGTGATGTATATCTCCGTCACGGGGGCGCCATTGCCCTGGCCCGCATCGGGGATATAGACGCACTGGCCGGGTTGTCGGATCATCCCTCCGAAGCGGTCCGCATTGCGGCTGTGGTGGCCCTGCGCCGGCTGGAAGACCCGGCGGTGGCCCAATTCCTGGACGATGAGAGTGAATTTGTCGTGACCAATGCCGCCCGCGCCATCAATGACGATGCTCATATTGAGGAAGCAATTCCGGCCCTTGCCCGCATGCTCGAACAGGATCAAATTGTAAATGAACCGCTCATGCGCCGCGCCATCAATGCGAGCCTTTACAGCGGCACCGCCGAAGATGCGCAGCGGCTCGCCTCTTTTGCCCTGCGCCAGGATGTTCCGGAGGTCCTGCGCCAGGAGGCTGTTGCCACTCTTTCGGTGTGGCCGGATCCATCGACGCTGGATCGTGTTACGGGTCGTTACCGCGGTGATATCCAAAATGACCGTTCGGCGGCCACCGAAGCCCTTGCCTCCGTCATAGAACCGATTTTTGGCAATGGATCCGGGACCCTTAAAGTAGGCGTTGCAGAGGCGATCAGTTCGCTGCAGTACGAGCCAGGAATCCCGCAACTGGTGACACTGGTACAAGCAGACCCATCGTCAGAAGTCAAAATCGCCGCCCTTCACGCTCTTGACAGTCTCAATTACGAAAATATGGACGAGGTCGTTTCCACCGCCCTAGACGACGACCAGCAGTCGGTGCGCATGACTGCGCTCAGCATTATTCCCTCCCTGGATCTTGCCGACAGCCGCAAAGTTGAGCTGCTCTCGTCGGTGCTGGGTGAGGGTTCATTTCAAGAGCAGCAGAGTGCCCTGACTGCACTTGGAGAGCTGGAAAGTGAGGCTGCCCATGCCGTCCTTGAACGTCAATTGACAGACCTCATTGCTGGCGATGTCCCCGAACAGGTGCAGCTCGAACTTATAGAGGCGGCAGAAAATGCCGGTACTGAACGTCTTGAGTCTTTGCTAAATGAATATGAATCACAGAAACCAGAGGGAGATATGCTGGCAAAATACCGGGAATCCCTTTACGGGGGCGATGCACAGCAAGGGGCTCAACTATTCTACAGTAATGAAGCAGCTCAATGCGTGCGCTGCCACGCTGTCGATGGCCGCGGAGGTGACGTGGGACCCCCGCTCGATACCATTGGAGAGGAACTGTCGCGAGAGCAACTGTTATTGTCACTTGTAGAACCAGGTTCTCGAATTGCTCCAGGCTATGGCTCCATCTCGGTTACCCTGCAGAATGGAGAGACCGCACAGGGCGTACTTAAGGAGGAGACCGACGCGCACGTTGTCTTGCAGTCGAGTGACGGGGAGACCCAAAAAATTGAGAAGTCCCGCATTACTGAACGGACCAACTCCCCTTCAGCCATGTTTTCCATGGAGGGCATCCTCTCTCGTGGCGAATTGCGAGACGTAGTCGAATTTCTGAGTCAACTCAACGAAGAATAGCCCGGAACTGTGGACCGGGGGTCCCGTAGTTTTCATGGTTTATTACAAAAGCCCGGTGGTAGATTCACCGGGCTTTTATTATTAGGAACCTTTGCAGAACCTGCTATCTCGTTGGGAGATGGTTGTACCGCCAACTTTTTTGACCGTTTATACGGGAGTACAACTCCCTCAGAACGAGAAATTGAAGGTTTTGCAAAGCAAGCCCTCTGTTAGAGAGCTAACATGCATTCCTCACGATAATTTTTGATGAAATTATGTACGCTAATGGCAGGCAGTATCTTACATCATATTTTACAGGCATTGTATTTAACACAGGGTGTAACGTGCAGCGCGATTTGCCATCCAGCTGCGTTAAAGGGAAAATCGCCTGCTCAATGTACAAAGGTACGTCTGCGCGGCCATTCCCTTCGCCTTGCTGAAGAACAAATTTCTTGGTGAGAAATACGGGCTAAGCTTTTTCACAAAAAATCTACTCAACCTGAACTCTTATACTGCTGGTCGATTTGCCGACCTGCAGAGTTATCGTATGGGGTCCCTCGCTAAGACGTGTTTGCAGCAGTGCCCCTTCTCCCAATTCTCCATCGGCCGAGGATAACCATGTAAAACCCTCTGTAATTTCTTCTCTGGTATTGGGGTTATAGGCCTGGCCGTTAAACAGTACGCTGCGTCCGGTCGACAAGCTCTCCCCTTCCACCGGTGACAAAATAGTGACCTCGTGAGGTTTTCGATCAATTTTTGTTTTGTCGCTCTCGGTCTCTGCATTATTATATCCATCCGTTACCTGGACTAAAAATCGACAGTCATCTCCACCCGCGAGTTCTGTCACCTCTATCTGCATCCTGTTTTTTTCGGTACGGTTTCCCACACGCTGCCAGGTTTCGCCGCCGTTGTTGGTATACAATACTTTATATTGCAAAGGAGCATTCCCGTCGTATGAGGTTTTCCACTCCAGCAAAAATCGCTCGTCTGTAATGCGCTCCGGTATTTTTGTTGTAATCGTTAGCTCGGGTCTGCTCTCAGGAACTCTCAGTTCCTCCAGGACTTTACCCTGGTACTCATACCGTATGCCTTGGGTGCGCTCATCAAAAGGGATATATCCCCGAACAGCCAATTTTGAAAGTCTTCCCGGATCGGTACAATAGTAGCCATATGACAGGGGGACCCGAAGTACGGGTTCACCTTCCCTGTCCAGGAGAACGGCGTGCATATCGCTCTCAGTGGCCATTATTTTTTCAAAATTTACACGCCGTTTTTTTCGAAACAGCGGCATATAGCTCAATTCCAATTCTGTTTCCGTATCCAGTTGCCCAATAAGGGTGAAAAACTGTTGATAATCTGGCATTATGTTCTCCTTCTAAATTCGGTTCCAAAGTCTATTCCACAAATCGATGGACATCCAGCGATCCTGGTAACTTTGCGTGCCATCAATATCCGGCGTACAGTAAGTCATCAGCGTTGGGATGCTATCCGGCATCAACCGGTATGCAGCAACATCCATCCCCACATCTTCAGTCAGTGAGACCAGTGAGTTATCCACCCCGTCGGGATTACCGCAAGAATCTACCCCCGGGTTGGCTCCTGCATTTACGCTGGGTGCGTGATCTACAGAAACCGTATGTGCAAGTTCATGGGCAAATGTGGCCCCCTGGCGGGCACGACTTATCATTCGGGGATGATCGTCCCACCAAAATGGGATAACCCCGTCATTTGCCAGCCCATTCCAGGAGTATGTGCCGCTGTTGGGTATCAGTGCGGTCCATATCTCGTTGTTCTCTTCATAATCATCGGCTATGTCATCGATGCGATCCAGCAGGTTTGACCAGCCGTCTCCCGTAGTTAAATCCTCATCTCCTTGTGTATTGATGGTTCGATGATTCGGCGCCCGAAACAGCAGGAAACCCTGCTCCCGCACCGGCAGCCGTGTTCTGGCTCCCTGCAGTGAGATGTTGTAATCATTCATTGTGGGAGCGGAAATATTATTTATCGTGTCGTTCACCAAAATGGCAACCAGCCTCAAGCGACCGTTATGCCGGAAAATTGCGCTGGTTTGGGTACGGTCCCAACGCCCGCCACCATCTCTGGGTTCGGTGTAGACTTCGGCCTCAATCTCTATGGTTCCGTCGAGATCAGCAACCGGCAGTTCAAAATTCAGGCTGTGGTCCAGTTCTTCGCGATCCACATTACCCGGAGGCTGCGCATTCATCGTGTCACCGGGATTCAATATATTGTTGACTGTAACTGAGTTCCCATCAGGATAAGTCAGCTCCAGATGTCCGGTCACATCGGGCAGAATATTGGCCCCCTCCCCAAAGTCGAAGCCGTCGCTGACGCCACTATCCACATACACCCGGACCATCGTTCGCTTTTCGCTGACTAAACGCACACTGTTGTTTTGCCCGGGGTTGTTCCAGTTAAAACGCTGTATCGGCTGGGTCACTTCGATCCCCAAAATCTCAAGATCAGGAGTGCGCACCGCCTTTGCAGATACAATCTCTGTTACGGTACCGCAGCTGTTGCTTGCTTCAATCCTGTAGGTGGCCGTTACCTCACTGCCGGCGTTGAAAGGCCCGATATTTTGCTGTCCCACAGGGGCGGGATTTGATATATTGGCGGAAGGCCCGACGGATCCAACGCGGGATATCTGAATGCTGTCCGCATTGGTCACGGCCCAGTTCAGCACGATATCGTCACCGGCCTCAACCGTTACACTCTGTCCCCCATTCACCCGGAAATAGATGCTGGGAGCCCCAATATTGATGACATTGATATCACGACATTCCGGGGTATCCGGTCGATAGGGCAACATGCCCACATCCCTGGGCTGTCCCAGGCATACCCGTGCTCCCTCAGAAAACTCCTCAAAGGCCGCTCGGTTAGAATCATAGACCTCTCGGCGCTGCAGCTCCGCCTGTTCATCTCGAATTCCGATGCACCGGCGCCCCGAAATGCCCGACGGCACCCGAACCACGATTTCCGAATCCGACCAGGAGATCACTTCGGCAGGCTGGGTTCCAAACACCACTTCCCGGTCCCCCTGTTCAGTTCCAAAGCCGCTCCCTTTTATGGTTACAGTTTGCCCACTGCAAGCGCGATCAGTACTTATACCATCAATTTCTCCGGTTGATACTGAGTCCGGGACACGGCGTATTCTGCGGCCAGCTCCGCGAACAAAATCCCTGCAATAGTCTCTGATCGGGTTACATTTTTCAGGGAAATCCGGGCCATCAGGTATCGGTCCGTCATCAGGTCCACACCCAACAGGTGGACCTCCTGTACCTGGTCGTGGCGGGCGCCAGGGACCACCTTCTCCAGGCGGAGGCTGTGTCAAGCCTCCATATCCCATATTGGCCTCTGCGCGCTGTTCTCTCAGCCTTTCAACACGACCGAAATATTCGCTCTGTTCCGCATGTCCCCGCAGCCGTGCTTGCAGTCGCCGCCCCCCGTCCAGCTGATCCTGATAAACCAGTGAATTAAAACGGTCGGGACAAAGTGTTCTGTCCCACATTTTGTCGATAGCCGCCAGGCTGTACAAGTGCTGTTTTTCGTCATCCCCCGCCAGAAATACGGCGGTCTGCTGTATCGAAAAAAGCCTGTCAGGTTTCAAGAAGAACAAAGGGCCGCACGGTGCCTCGCCTCCACCGGGTAAAGGGATTTCACCGCGCATCGTCTGCATGCTGCGCTCCGCCCGCTCTTCATAGCTGCGTACATTAATATCTTCGCTGTGCCTGGAGATAATCCGGTTGAATTCTGCTTCAGCTCTACTGTCTCCAGCCCAAATACGTGGGATCAGATCGTACAACTCCAGCAGTGGACGAATACCCTCCAGCGCTGATGCAAGGACGGTGTCATAGACAAATCGTTCATCAGGATCTGATGCTGACTGCACCGCTTGGATCAGTTGTGTCAGCTCGTTACGGTCGTAAGGAGCCGGCAGTTTTGTTCCATCGGGCAGTTCACGAAAATCTCGACTTTCGGGGGGAGGTTTGGGTTCTTCGCGACCCGGCATTTTATCACCGGCCCCAAAAAGATTCAGAATGGCATTGAAAATACGTTTTAACATCTCCATCAACTGCTGCATATCCCTCTTCCCTTTTGTTCAATATTCTTGATAAACCTACCCTACAAGAAAGCAGATCAACGGTTTGTTACAAATTTTTAAGAATCTTCTTAGTTTCCCATTTTTATTAAATGATAATAAACAATTTTTCTCATTTTTTTAATTGTAGCGGATGATATTATCCTTTCAGATGGTTCAGGATAATATCATGGATCGCGGTGGGAGCGACAGAACCATCCCGGCTCGCTTTAACTTCGTCAATCAGTTCCGGCTGCCGGGATGCGATGATGGGACGTATTCCCGCGTCAGATTCTTTGCGGCCGTGCGATCCTTTTACGCCTGAGCCTTCAATCGGGATCAGATCCATAATGTAACGGAAGCCCATTTTTTTCTGCAGCAGCCGAAGTCCCGCTTTAAGTTTCGGAAACGGGATATCCGGGTCCAAAATCATCTCGGCGGGATCGTAGCCAGGCTTGGCATGGATATCAACGGTGGGGGCAAAATCGGGTGCCTTGTTATCATCCAGCCAGTAGTAATATGTAAACCAGGCCTCCGGCTCTGCAATGGCCACCAGTTCGCCCGAACGATTATGATCCAAATCGAACTCTTTCTTTCCTTTCTCATCCAGAATTCGTTCGACACCATCTACCTTTTCCAGCATTTTTTTCAGGGATTGAATATCCGCGGGGTTCTCAATATAGATATGAGCCACCTGGTGGTCGGCCACGGCAAAAGCGCGGCTGGCCCCGGCATCCAGCACCTCTCCGCCCATCTCCTCACGCACCGTGATAAACCCGTTTTCCCGGAGTACCCGGTTCAGGGAAACAGGCTTCTGCACAGACCTGATACCATATTCCGACAGGACAATAACCTGGGTATCTCGCTGCTCATAATAGGTTATTAAGTCTTCACAGACCTGGTCAATCTCCCTGAGATCCTTTTTAATATTGGGGATACTGGGTCCCTCTCGCTGCAGGCAGTAGTCCAAATGAGGCAGGTAAACCAGGCTTAAAGTGGGATCATACTCCTCCGCAATCATTTTGGCCGCGTCGGCAATCCACTGGCTGGAAACGATGGAGGTATTGGGTCCCCAGAAATTGAAAAGAGGAAACTGTCCCAGTTTGTCCTGAAGCTTGTCTCTGAGTGACATTGGGCGGGCATAAATATCCGGCACTTTAACCCCGTCCTTACGGTACATGGGTCGCTCTACTGCAACATAATCGGCGCCCGAATAGGTGGCATACCGCCAAAAAATATTGGCACAGGTAAAATCCGGGTCGTGCCGGCGGGCGGTGTCCCAGATTGCCGGTTGCTGTATCAGCTTGCCGGAACGCATCCAGAAGCGGACTTCACTGGTATCCCTGAAATACCAACCGTTGGCAACAATTCCGTGCTTGTCAGGCATCGTTCCTGTTAAGTAGGTGGCCTGCACAGAACAGGTAACCGCCGGCAGCATCGAATCCACTGACGTGATCTGCCCTTTTTCAAACCAGTCAGAAAGAAAGGGAGTGTGCTCTCCTATCAGATCGGGAGTCAGTCCGACAACATTCAGAACGGCTGTTTTCTTCATGACTGAGCTTTGTTTATGGGGAATTAATAGCTAAATGAGGTATAAAAATACAGGTTGTTCAGTTTTTATTAACCTGCGGTCAACGATTCCACCTGCTCCAGGGTCCATCGAAACTCCCGCTCGATTGAATCCAGCAAATTTTCCTTCAGATCGGCGGGCAGCACATCCCAGGTATAGGTTTCGATCTCAAAATGGGTGCATCCATCACCTGCTAACTGTTCAAGGCTCCGCACGATATCGTCCTGGGTAGAGTGCAAAATCCCATACTCCTTTATAAATATGGGAACGTGAAAATGGATCCGCCACTCATCAGCTTCAGATATATGGCCTGCATTAAGTGCCTCAGACAGGTCGGGATAGTGAAAAAGTTCACTCCCTGATCTTCGCTCAATTACCTGGTGCAGGTAGGTATCCTCCTCAAACTGCTTGAGCTTCGAAACAACATCTTCTGTATATCCAATGGAATCGTTTAAGTCGACCTTCAGTGCTGCGCTGATCTGCACTTTGCCAATGCGGATACCGGCCTGCCTGAACTGCTGAATCGCCTCGGCGGGATCCTCATATTCAACCGCAAAATGGCAGGTGTCGTAACAGACCCTGATATGTCGCCTTATCAATTCAACGGCCTCGTCCTGGGACTGCCCGTGTCCTGCAGCGAGGTGTGCAGCACCCGCCTTGAACAGCCAGTTTTCAAAAAAATCGATCGTCTCGGCGCTATTTTCAATCAGGCAGTCGGGTTCAGGTTCGATATCGATATGCAGCTCTTTACCCTCCTTTTCCCGAATCTCTGCCAGTGCAAAAGCTACTTCCGCAAGGTTGCGGCTGGACACGCGAAAAACATCTTCGCGCTGGGAATCCTTCAGCCACGGTTTATAAGAGATGGGAGAAGTGGATATTCCGCCATCCATATCCCCGGGCAGGAGTTCGGCCAAAACTCTGGCCAGGTTCAGCGTATATTCAAGCCGCTCCTGGTTCGTCCAATCCGGTTTATAGACATTATCCTTGACGCACTCCCCGTGAAAACTGCCAAAGGGAAAACCGTTCATGGTAAATACGTAAAGATCCTCATCGGAAAGCCAGCTCTTGAAATCATCCAGTCGCTTTCCCTCCAGCAGCTCTTCTGCCGCCCGGGCCGACAGGCGCAGTCCCACGCCAAACGATTGCTCGGGAGACAACCTGTTTTTAAGCTCGGGCAGGTTGGATTTTAATTGATTAAATACTTCCTCCCACGTTTCGCCGGGATGAATATTGGTGCAGTAAGTAAGATGGGTGTTCGGTGGGTTACCGAGTTTCATGCATTAAACATTGGTTTTAGAAAAAGTTGGAAATCATCATTTTCGTATTGCGTATTGCGTATTGCGTAATGCGTAATGTTTTAAACTTAGTTTACGGGTTCAAATAAATACGAAATACGCAGTACGCAATACATTATGCTGGTTGTTTCTCGAAGTTTTGTAGCCTGGTTATGGCCTCGGTAAAACGATCCAGATCAACTTCGTGAACCTCTGTTCCCTCGCCAATAGATTCCAGCAGCATAATAGTCAGTTCACCGCCAAGGTGCTCACGGAACTCCTCCAGCCCGTGGAACAGGGAATCTTCGTCTTCCGGCTGATCCAGCTTCGATTTAAGTTCGGGTACGTAGAGATCAAAGCCACAATTTTTAAACGCCTGCAAAACGCGCTCCCACTCCTTCCGGGAGATCATGTCGGACAGGTACGAGTACGTAACATCCAGCGCTATGCCGATGGCTACGGCTTCACCGTGACGCAGATCATAGCCGGTTAGCTGCTCCAGCTTGTGGGCGGCCCAGTGGCCAAAATCAAGTGGACGGGAAGAGCCCATCTCAAACGGATCGCCGGAGGTGGCGATATGCTCCAGGTGGAGTTCGGCGCAGCGATAAATCAGCTTTTGCATCGGCGCTGCTTCCCGGTTATCCAGCCTTGAAGCATTTTCTTCCAGAAAACGGAAAAAGTCGGCGTCCTTCAGCAGTGCAACCTTGATCGCTTCGGAGACCCCCGAACGCCAGTCGCGCTGGTCCAGGGTATCCAAAAATTCGATGTCATTAATCACGGCAAAAGGCGGTACAAACGTGCCCAGAAAATTCTTCTTCCCAAATGCATTAATCCCGTTTTTGACCCCGACGGCCGCATCATTTTGGGCCAGTACCGTTGTTGGGACCCGGATGGTGCGAATGCCCCGGTGAGCGGTTGCGGCCGCATACCCGGCCGTATCAATGACCGCACCTCCCCCGATTACAGTTACATAGGAATGACGGTCGAGATTGGCCTCGTTTATCGCCTCATGGATCATATCCACGTGATCGGGATCATTTTTGGCTGCTTCTCCCCCCGGTACCGTGATGAGTGTATCAACAAGCGTAAACACCTCCTTGTGCAGTCCCGCATACACCTTGACACGCTCAAAGAGATCGGGATGATGCTCATACATTCCCTCGTCAAAAACAAACAGCACTTTTCGGGCGACCTCGGGCGATGCAGATTGAATCAGATTTGCAAACAGGTCGTTGTCCGGATCGAAAAGTCCTTCTGTGAAGCAGACATCATAGGTGAAGGGTACTGAGAACTCCTGTTTTATCGTGCTAAGCTGACGAGGCATATATATTCTATCCGTTTATTTCTGGTCCTGCATTTTATAATGACGATGCAGTATATATTAATTCCAATAACACAAAACAAACGGTTTATTGATGTAAATGATTGTTATAAATATGGAGAATTTGTGGGGTGGGATTACGGCTATTCTGCACCTGTCGGGTTTTGTTACCTGACAGGTGTAGCAATCGTTTGTTAAAACTAACTTAAACATCACAGATTTCGACGCCCTGCTTCAACGCTTCCAGCTCATCGTCCCAGGTGGGGATAAACTCCTGGCCGATAAACCCGGTATAGCCGGTATCCAAAATCGCCTTGACGATGGCCGGGTAGTAGAGCTCTTGTGTCTCGTCAATCTCATTGCGGCCCGGTACGCCTCCTGTATGGTAGTGGGCTATATATTCATGATTATCTCTTATAGTACGAATGACATCCCCCTCCATAATCTGCATGTGGTAGATATCATAGAGCAGCTTGAACCGGTCCGATCCCACTCGCTTGCAAAGTTCCACACCCCAGTCGGTGTGATCACACATGTAGTCAGGGTGGTCCACTTTACTGTTCAGCAGCTCCATCGTTACCGTTACGTTATACTTCTCAGCGGTGGGCATCAGTCGTTTCAGGCCCTTGACACAGTTTTCGAGGCCCTTTTCGTCATCCATCCCGTTTCGGTTGCCGGAAAAGCAGATAATTTTATCGAACCCGGCATCGGCCACCTGTGGAATCACCTCCTCATAACTGGCAATTAGCTCATCATGCAGGTCCGGGTTGTTAAATCCTTCGGGAATCCCTTTTCCCGCTCCCCAAGGCATGGCGCAGGTGAGACCATATTTTTTGAGCGTCGGCCACTCGTCGGGTCCCAGCAGCTCCACCGATTTTAGCCCGATCTCTTTGGCCGCCCGGCAAAACTCATCCAGCGGTATTTCATCATAACACCATTTACACACCGAGTGGTTGACCTTGCCGTTAAGTTCCTTTCCCAGTATCTCTTCTGCCTTTTGGACGTTTCCCAGCCACCCGGCCATCGTACCGGAGCCAGCCAGGAGTCCCAATTTCTTTAATGCGTTACGTCGTGAAATATTCATAATGGTATTCGAATGTGATTTAGCTGTTGCGAAACTATTTAAATAGCTACTCAAGTGTTGACAAGTATTCCACCAGGTCCACCAGTTCCTGCTGGCTCATACCCGCATGCAGATTTTCCGGCATCAGCGAACGCTCCATCTGTTCCCTGGAACTAATTTCTGACTTGTCATAGGTGCTGGTATATCCCCCGGGCGTAAGCAGCACTACTTCCGAAGCGGTCTCACTTTGGATAATGCCGGCGACTTCCGTTCCATCCTCGAGGGTAAGCGTGTACCCTTCATATCCAAAACTAATACCGTTATTAGGATTGAGTATGGCATCATACAAGCCCTCCTTGGGCAGTTTGGCTCCTATCTCGGATAATGCCGGACCAAACTCGGTGCCCTGCCCGTTGACCTGGTGACAGATCTGGCAGGATTGTTTGTATATCTCCTTCCCTCTTTCCGGGGTTCCCTCCATAGCAACCAGCTCCGACACCGGTGCTAATTCCGTCTGGACATCCCGGGCTTCCCCCGTCAGTTCTTTGGCCAGTTGGCGCACATCCCCGCGCCAGGAATCTGCCAGGCCTTCGGCGGCGGCTTCATGAAGTGATTCCGGAATAATCCCGCCATTGACCAGTTCCACCAGTCGCTGCTCTCCACCCCAGGACGTTCCAGCCGCTTTTACTGCCTCGCGGCGCATCTCCAGCTCATTGTTTTCATCGAGGAAAAAAGTCTCAAGCATTTCGATCGATCGCGGGGTAGAAGTATTGCCAAGTACCGCAATCACGCTTTTTTTCTCCTCTTCGTCGCTGCCATCTAAAACAGATTGGATTGTCTCCCGTCCTCCAAAGTCCAATGCGAGTTGTGATGCGCGGATGCCCAGGCTACTGTCCGGGTAGGATTGCATCAGGGTAAGCAGTTCCTGGCTCTGATCCTCCAGCTCAAACTTTTCAACCAAGTCGAGATATCCATGAGTCCCGCTGGCCGCATCCAGCGCCTCCTCGAGCTCCTGCCTGACAATCGCTGACTGCTGCAGGGCCGAGCGATCCAGTTGTTTCAGTGCCAGCGTATTTAATTCATGTTGATTTTCCAGGTCTCCCTGAAGAATATTGACCAGGTGCTGCTGTTTTTCGTGGGAATCATGGAAATGGAAGGCACGGAAATACCGGGCTTTCTCATCAACATCAATACCGGAATCCAGGATGATTTCCGTCAGCAACGGCAGGGCGGCTTCGGCACGCGAACGCCAGACAATATCCCGGCCCGCAGGAGTGTTCCAGTCCGATCCCACTTCATCGAGCCACGCCCCGAAAAAGCGATCCCATTGACCATAGGCACCAATCCCGAGGGCTTCCAGGTACCAGCGATCATGGCCATCATGCCGGGTGGCCAGTTGAGCCCATATATCGGCCGCCTCCGGTGTTTCATTGTGATGCAGCGCTATGGCCACCTCCCGTCGAACCTGTGGAGAAGGATCATCGACCAGCTGCTGCAGGTAGGGAGTGATATCCAGGTCAAGCTGTCGCGCGGCCCGAAGACCCGTAATGCGAATATCCGGGTTTTGATCTTCCAGCGCCTGGTCGATATAATTTTGTCCTTTTTCAGGCAATTTGCTCAACAGCCAGAGGGCGCGGGCGCGGTATCGCTGGGTATCGGAGTGCCAGAGGTCCACCAGCACCTCTTCAGCCTCTGTGCCCCACTCATACAACTGTAACCAGGCAAGGGCTCTGCGATTCAAATTTGGGCTTTTCAGCGCCTCCACTGCACCCGAAGGAGTGCTCAAATCAAAATCGGGGACTGTGTACCCCGTGCCTTCAGGAGCAATGCGGAAAATGCGGCCGCGCTGCTGATCGCCCATCTGGTGTCCGCCCACCCCGGGATCGTACCAGTCAGACACGAAAATGGAGCCGTCCGGGGCTACTGTCACATCAGAAGGCCGGAACCACTGGTCTTTGTCCCCCTTTAAGATATTTTCAATCTGAGCAGAGTATCCCGCCCCATCCTTTTCAACCGGGTATGAACGGACGACATTGGGTCCGGCATCGGTGTGAATCATCTGGTTGTGAAATACTTCCGGCAGGAGTTCTCCTTCGTAAAACACGATACCGGTGGGAGATCCGGCGCCTGTCTGCAGTAAATTTGGTATAGAACCGGGATCATTTTGATACCAGTGGCGCGTGGGAATATCCTCGGCCATGCCCGTGCGACGCGTGCGCCAGCCGGCCCCGGTAATTTCATCGGTGTAGCCGTAGTTTCCATACTCCATAACGTAATTAATGCGCACGGCCTTGTTGCCGTCGTCGTCATTGTCGGACTGCCACAGGGTCCCGTAGGAATCGACCGCCACCTCGTAGTTGTTCCGGAAGTTATGGGCCAGCACCTCTACGTTACTGCCGTCGCGGTCGCTGCGGAACACCATCCCCTGCCGGTAGGGATCGCCTTCATCGGTAATCTCATTTCCAAATATATCTTTAATGATGTTGCCTTCAGCGTCTTTGAGTACCTTCCCCTCGTTTCCGAAATTGAAATATAATTTCCCATCGGGACCAAAGACAAAAGCGTGGACGGCATGATCGTGCTGTTCGCCCTGGATGCCGCTGAACATCACCTCTTTGCGGTCGGCTTTGTCATCACCGTCATCGTCATAAAATACGTACACATAGGGACTTACCGACACGATCACCCTCTCGTCCAGCACCATAATCCCCAGGGCGGCGTTGATGTCGTTCCCCTGGTAAAATACCTTGCTGTCATCTGCCCTGCCGTCCCCATCGGTGTCTTCCAGAATGACAATACGGTCGCCTTCCGGGCGGGTGGGGTTCTCCGGGTTCAGATCCGGCCGATAGTTGTATCCTTCGGTCACCCATACGCGCCCCTCGGCATCAATATCCATATTGGTGGGATTGACCAGCATATCTTCGGCCGCAAACAGGGTGGTTTCCAGGCCTTCCCTGGTTTCCAGACCAGCCAGGGCGTTTTCCGCACTCCGTTTTTCCTGGTCGCTGAGCTGGTCAAAATCTGGTTCATTTTGAGAACAGCCAGCAAAGATTATCAACAAAGCGAGTATTAAAGGCCACAATTTCAGTGGAGTGCAGCCTGAGACAGATTTTCCAACAATTATTTTTTCCATTATTCAAATGACAATAAGGTCAACATTTATTTAACGGTAACTAAAATAGGAAACGAAGCAGATTCATCATAAACCTGCTTCGCGATATTAAAAATATATAGTAAACAGGGTATTGCTAATCACTTAATTTCACAAGCTATAATCCAATTTCAGGTATTTCGCCGCTTGCAAACATGTTTTCTAACCCGGATTTCTCACGAGTATTTTGGATAAAATCATGTAACTTCATGGATGACAATAACTTATATCATTTTTTACTGCCAAATCATCATTACAGCCTGTAATAGGCTGCGAAATTGTCCTTTCAGCTGCGTTGAAGGACAAATCACCTGCTCAACGTATCAACTGTACGTCTGCGCAGCCATTTGCCCTTCGCCTTGCTGAAAAACAAATTTCTTGGTGAGAAATCCGGGCTAGTTATACCCGGGATTTTGCTCAAGATTTTCATTTCTCTCCATTTCGTACCGGGGAATGGGCAGGAAGTAGGCGTTGTCGTTCCATTGACGCTGATCAATTTCAATAATATTATACTCAAAAGTATAGCTGCCGTTATTGTTCAACCTTCCGATAATGTTAACGCCTTCTCCGTTTTCATACACATCGGGAGCAATCATCCAACGGCGTACATCAAAATAGCGATGGTCCTCAAAGGCCAGTTCAATCCGCCGTTCATTTCGGTATCTTTCCACCAGGTCCTGCCCGGTTTCCGTGGCCGGGATATCGGGCATGCCGGCTCGCTCTCGTATGGCATTAAGGGCAGTACGGGCATCCCCCTCTTCGTCGAGTTCAATTGATGCCTCGGCGTAGTTCAACAGAATTTCAGCATACCGGATAAAAATCCACGGTACCTCCTGGCGGAAGAACTGGTGATCGACATTCGGATCCAGGAATTTCCGCATATAGTATCCTGTATAGGTGCCGTTCCAGTCTTCAATAGGTCCGTCCCGGGTATCCAGGCCGGGACGCAGGTCGCTCTGGCCTTCCACCTCAAAAGAGGCGGTCTCCACAATACCTTCCGGGTCCAGATCAATCATATCCGCCGGACGTTCTCTCCACTGCGAGCCATTATAAAAAATAGAGGCATAGAACCTCGGGTCCCGATTTTCATACGGTGATTCCCCGTAAACCGGATCTCCATTACGAAACGCCTGCCAGTTGAATTCGGTGCCATCCTCCATCTCGTAGGCATCGACCATCTGGCCAAGCGGGGTGTCACCGCCCCAGTTGTGCCAGCCATTGGGACCGTGAAACAGGCCCATATCGGCTTCATACCACTCATAACTTTGATTCTGCAGGAAATATCGTGCAAAAATGATTTCTTCGTGATCTTTCTGCAGGAATAGGTCAGCATAGTTTTTAGCAGTTGAATCTCCCGGGGCGGGATCTGCCTGGTAAAGGCTGTAACCGAGATCCATAACCGCTTCAGCGGCCGCTTTAGCTCGTTCCCAGCGTTGTGTTTGATCACCACCGGTATAGCCGGTATAATCGTTACCACTTGGGTTTTGTGCATACAGGTCACTGGCCGCGTAGGTGAGAATACGGGATTTAAGCGCAAGTGCGGCCCCCTTGCTGGCGTGAGCCTTGTCCCCTTCAATTACTGTTGGCAGCAGAGAAGCGGCGGCATCCAAGTCTTCGACGATGAAGTTGATACAATCTTCGAAGGAGTCGCGCTCAACCAAAAAATCGTCATCAAGATTAAAAGACTCTTTAATGATCGGAACCCCGCCATACAGCTTGACCAGGTTATGATAGAAGTAAGCCCGCAGAAAGTGAACTTCACCGGTCAGCCGGTCCTTGAGGCTCTGTTCAACAGGGGATTCTCCGATATTTTCCAGGAACACATTGATGCTCCTGATATTGCCGTACAGGTCATCCCAGTGAAAATGATCAAAAGGGGCTACTGCTCCATCACCAAACAATCCCAGCTCATCTGGTGTCATGTTGCTTTGCTTTATCGGCGTGTCATTCCATCCGTGTGTAATGATCGTTTCATCGACTCCCGAGCTCACATTCACGGCAAAGAACCCGTGACCAACGCCCTGGTATATATCATTTACGTACGATTCCACCAGTGCGGGATCGTTCCACAAATCCTCCTCGGATATCTGATCAAGTGGCTTTTTGTTGAGAATCTGATCATCACAGGATGTGACAATCACTGCAATACAAAAAAGAAAAAAGAACTGTTTGAATATTAAATTCTTCATGACTGTCAAGTTTAGAAAGTTAACGAGATACCGGCGTTAAAGACTCTTTTCTGAGGGTAATATTGTCCCGAGCTGCTCGAGGCTTCCGGATCAAATACCTTGAGTTTGTCGAACGTAAGCAGGTTATATCCACTCACATAGATCCGCATGTTTTGCAAGCCCACTTGTTCACCCAGGCTAGCCGGCAGGTTGTACCCGATTTCAATCGATTTCAACCGGAGGTAGTCCGCGTTTCGGAGGAAGTATGTATTCTGGTTGGACGTCCAGTACTCGTCCGTTCTGTTATACGTCCGCGGATGCTCAGAATCCGGATTTTCAGGTGTCCAGCGTTTTTCGGCATAACTCTGCAGGAAGTTGCCAATTTCACCGGACTCGGTAAATACATACCGAACGGCGCCGGTTGCCCCCTGCAGCAGTGCCGAAAAGTCAAAGTTTTTATAGCCCGCATTGAGCGCCAGACCGGCTGTAAATCTGGGCATCTCATTTTTATCTATACGCACCCGGTCCAGACCGTTAATTTCTCCGTCTTCATTTACATCCACGAATTTTATATCACCGGGACGGGCACCGGGCCAGCTTGGATTTGAGTCGATCTCCTGTTGGTCGTTGTAAACCCCGTCTGCCTGGTAGTAAAGACCGGTATTCATGGGACTGCCCGTTGAGCGCTGATAGTCTGGCACCCCTGGCGCCTCATCCCAGTACTGGATTTTGTTGTAGGCGTATCCGGCATTTCCCGTAACGTCAAATGACAAACCACCCACCTGGTCGGAATAGCTAATTCTGCCATCAACCCCGGAATTTACTACTTCCCCAATATTTTCCCGGGGAAGAGAAAATCCTGCTGTGGTGGGTATGGAGGCGTTGCGCCACCAGAGAATGTCTGACCGGAGGTAATTAAAATAGTCCGCTTCAACCGTCAATCGGCCATCGAGCATCTCTGCATCGATGCCGAAATCAAACTGGTTTGCTACCTCCCAGGTTACATTTGAGTTGGGAATACGTTCTTGTTGCAGACTTTTCACAAGATTGGTCTGGTCAAAAATATATCCATTCCCGAACCCGTAGGTCGTCATATACTGAAACGGCTCAATGCGGTCATTCCCGGTCTGTCCCCAACTGGCACGAATCTTAAAGCCCTCCAGAAATGAGACATTTTCCTTCCAGAACGTCTCCTCCGAAAGGCGCCATCCGACTGAAATACCCGGAAAGAATCCGTATCGTTTACCTTCCGGGAAAATGTAGGACCCGTCATAGCGACCAACAAACTCAATGAGATATTTCTCATTATAGTTGTAGTTGATTCGGCCAAAGTAGTTTTGCCGAGCTCCTTCAAAGGCACTTCCATCGTTATCCTTTTGCGCTTCTGAACCCGCGAAAAGTTGGTCGATGGAATCAGAGAGATACTGCTCTCGGTAGGCGCTGAAGAACTGGTCTTGAAAGGTCTGCCGTTCAACACCGGCAAGCAGGTTGAATGCGTGGTCTCCAAAATCCTGCTGATACCGCCCAATCAGGTTAAGTGTAGCCTGGTAATTGTCGGTGGCCTCCTGTGTCAGCTGGGGTTCATTCAATCCTCTTTTGGCTCGCGTTAATACCGGATCGCCATCAGAGTCATATGTTTGGTAATCCCAGGTATAAAGGTACCACGGCGTCTCCCACAGCTTATTGAACTGATAATCCTTGTCATAGGAAACGTTGCTTTCAAACTCAAGACCTTCAACAAAGGGAACATCAAACTCCACCTTTATATTACTCTGGAGCACATCACGTTTATCCCTATCGTATCCCGTGGCCTGGGTACCGGTAACTACCGGGTTGTCGCCATATTCAATATCGGGACCTGGCTCTCCGCTGGGCCAGTATGCGGGAAGAGTTGGCTTACCCCGCATCAGTGCCCGGAACGTAGGACCCACTCCACGGATGGGCGACTCTTGCAGCTCGCGGCGGCCCGAGAGATTCAATGATATGTTCAGGTTGTCATTGATCTCCCCTTCTATATTACTTCTGAAGTTATACTGGTCATATTTAAACCCGCTGTCTTTAAAGAAACCATTTTCACTAGCTGACCCCAGCGATAAGTAATAGCTAATGGCCTCGCTGCCGCCTGAAACAGAAACATTCATTTTATTCTGTTTGGACAGATCCTTAAAAGCGGCGTCAAACCAATCGGTATTGGGATGCGTCCACGGATTCGTTCCCTCCCGGTATTTTTCAATATCTTCCTCGGAATACCGCTCCTGGCGCCCCCGGTACATGTCAATCTCGTTGATCATCTGTGCATAGGTGGCAGCGTCGGCCATTTCCGGTATCCTGGTAGGTTGCGTAAATCCCTGATTATAGGAGATTGACACCTGTGGTTTTCCTTCCCGGCCTCGCTTGGTGGTTACCAGGATCACACCGTTTGCAGCCTGCGAACCATAAATAGCAGCGGATGCATCCTTTAGTACGGTGATACTTTCAATATCATTGGGGTTCAGGCGGCTCAGACCTCCTGTCCGGTTTGTCACCCCGTCAATTACAACAAGGGGACTGTTATCACCGAGCGTATTACTGCCTCTTATTCGGAGAGTGGACCCGGATTCGCCCGGCTGACCGGTATTGTTAAGGGCAACAACCCCGGGAAGTCGGCCAACCAGATTATTTTCTGCATTGATAACAGGGGCTTTTGCAATGTCATCCCCCTGAACTGTTGAAATGGAGCCGGTACTTGTTGCCTTGGTTTGTGTTTGATATCCTACAACCACCAATTCGGATCCCTGAAAAGTTTCGGGAGTCATCTCCACATCGATCTGAGTGCGACCATCGATAGGAACCGTTGTAGTTTCAAAACCCACAAAGGAAAAAACGAGGGTGTCCTGGAGACTGGGGACATTCAACTCAAAGTTCCCGTTCCCATCTGTGGACGTTCCCGAGGTTGTTCCGCTTACCAGCACGTTAACACCCGGCAGTGTTTCTCCCGTCTGTGAATCCCTTACGGTACCGGTAACCGTTTCAAGTGTTACCATCTTTTGGGGCATCTTGCCTTTTGGCATTATTACGTACGTGCGGTCGGTCTCTTTGCGGTAATGCAGCCCTTTTCTTATAAGCAGTTCACTCAGCACATAGGCAAGGCTGTCGGACTCCAAAATAGCCCGATCTACAAATTTACCCTCCAGGAGCCTGGAATTGTGCAGAAAAGAGACATCGTAGTTATCTTCAATCTCGGAAAGTGCATCGGTCAACGTTATGATGCCCTGCACTCCCAACACCGTGTGACTATTCGAGGAATAGAGTGGACTTTCTACCGTCTGTCCATTTACGCTGTTATGGCTTCCAATCCCTGTAAAGACAACCAACAGCAGCGCAATTACGCCTATTTTAGTTTTAGATATTGTACCTGGTGATCTCATGGCTCATTTGTTTTGTATTATGTTTATTTATTGTATTTGTTACCCTTCCCGTTTCTATCGAAAAATCATTTCCCCAGGTAGACAGTGTCCCCGCTTATTCGATATGAGGTGTCCACTGTTCTCGAAAGAGCGGATGTAATCACTTCTAACCCGGCATTTTCTATCGAACCTGTAATCTTCTGCTTAAACAGGTCCGGCTCTCTCACGATTACATTTACCCCAAAAGTATACTCCAGCCTTTCAATTACTTCGGCCAGCGGTGTCCTGTCGAAAACCAATATTCTTGTTCGCCAAGAGGTGTACACTTCGGGATTGACTGATTTTGTGCGCACCGTTTCCCAGGAGCTGTCCAGCTCTGCCATTTGACCGGGCTTGAGCAGCAGTTGCTGATCCGGCCTCAAAGGATCCACAGACACACTTCCTTTTTTCAGAACCACTCTGGTTTTACTATTCCTGGCGAAAACGACGAACTCCGTGCCCAACACCTCTACTTGTCCCGCTGCCGTACGGACCTTGAAGGGAGCTCGATCTGGCCCTTCCCTCGTAGTCACTGAAAAGTAGGCTTCCCCTTCCAGGTACACTTCTATATCATGGCTGTCCAGGGTGTTTGTTTGGTATATGAGTGTGGAATTGGCATTGAGTGTTATCCTGGATCCATCATTGAGGGAGATGGTTTTTTGTTCACCGTAGTCCGTCTTGACATCATGTTTAACGATATTTTCTTGTGGCCCGGGTTCTTCCACCTGGTAGAAATAGACAGACAAACCGGTTATCGCTGCCACCAATACTGCAGCGGCCAGCCTCCATATCCATCCTGTGGTACCAGTACGCCGGGCCGTGGATATCTCAACTTTTCGGAGCCGTGGTTTTTTTTCAAGGGCCGCCTCTAGCTTTTTCCAATTTTCCCGTGCATTCGTAACTTCCTTTTCCTTGATGGAAATCCCGGTCAACCTCTTCTGAGCTTCAAGGGCAAGTTTACGATTCTTATCACTCGCGCCGACCCATTGATCCCAATAGGCCTTTTCTTCAGTACTGGCATTTCCTTTAGTCCAGTTTCTGAAGGAATCATTGTTCAACAACTCTTCCAAGCTATAATCCGGATGCAGCCAGCTTGTAGTCAAAGCCCTGGTGTTGTGTTAAAATAGTTCCCGTTTTATTGTTCTATTTAATAGACGAGGTGGGATTTCTGTTTGTACTGGATTTTTTCTATCAAAAAAACGGGCTTTACAAGATCAAAAGGAAGGTTCTGCAAATATCTCTTAGTAAAACCCCAAAACCGGAGTATTCTTGTTCGTTGTGTTTCACTTTAAAACATTTTGCAACAAACGGAGTGCTTCGTACACATAATTTCGGGCTGTCTGATAATTTATTGACATCACCTGCTCTATTTCCTCATAGTTTAATCCACTATAAAACTTTAAAATAAGCACTTCTCTCTGACGGTCCGTTAAGGTATCCAGTGCCTTCTTTAACCGCCTGCTGGTTTGACGATCGATTTCACGCTCAATCATCAAATCCTCGGCATTCAGATTTACCGAGTGTCGAATGTCAGAAGCTCTCTTATTCAATATATTTTCCCGGCGATTTATCTTTCTCAATTTGGTAATCATATGATTTCTCAGAGCCTTCCAAAGGTATGTTTTAACTCCGCTTACCGGTTGTAATTCTCTGCGGGATTCCCACAATTTTAAAAACAGCTGCTGGATCGCATCCTCGGCAAAGTCCCTGCAGCTGCACATACGTACCGCGTACTGAACCAAATCATTGTAATGGCGCATAAAAAGTCGTTCCAGCGCCCTTTTATCCCCATCAATCAGTTTCAGCCACAATTCCGAATCTTTACCATATTTATCTTCACAAGCATATACAGTCTGTGACTTTTTGCCCATTATCCCAGATATAAGATATTTATCAGTCTTGCGTGGTTACCAAAGGTTGTATTAACCCTCTTTTGCCATGAAACCTATTTTATCCTCGACCAAGAAGTAATCCCGTTTTTACTCCAAATGAAAGGAGCCGCCGATCCCAGATAAGAATAAAGATTTCCCCTTTTTTGCAATTATAAAATAGCTGTAAAAATAACACTTGCAAATTAAATAGGACTGCCTGTAAAATGTGTCGGATTCAAATTAAGGCGAAAGAGTCAAATTGGATAGTAGCAAATAATTCAGTGGCTTTTAAAAAATAAACAGGGTAAATAGCATTGTTGAACTCAATGTTAGGCACAAATCTTATTCCGTTATCTCCAAAGCCGGTAAGCTTACTGCATTTTTCTATCACATTGACCAGAAGGTACGGGCATCGGCACGCCGGTGTTTGCAGGCGTGCCGAAGTCAGGTGAACCATCCTCATTCCAGCTAAACGGCTGCATGCGGATGTCCCGGTTCCAGCCGGGCTCGGTCGATTTTTTGGAATGGTAAATAATCCAGTGTTCGATGCTGTCCGGAGATGTGGTAAAGCTGGCATGCCCGACGCCGTGGACACTCTCTGTTCCCTGGAATACCGGTCCTGTCTTGGTCCAGTTTTCAGGATTCATGGGATCTGCATCGGTTCCTGCCAGCCTTAGCTGGCCCAGCCTGTATTGGGGCAGCCATGATTCACGCGTGGAATAGATCACGAAAACATCATCGCCATGTCTCAGCACTTCGGGCCCTTCGTTGATGCCAAAATCCACTTCGTTCCCCCGCTCCCAGGATTCTTCAGGCGATGAGATCAGCACGCGGCTCGAGCTTATCGTCCACGGGTTTTCCATTTTGGCGATATACAGGTGCTGGGTGGTGGCATCGTCGTTCCTGTTTTGCTTCCATCCCGACCAAATTCCGTATAACTGATCACCCAGCTTCAAGGGTGTCAGATCTATGGCCCAGGTATTATTCGTTCGATTTGAGATATCATCGCCGGTGTAGAGCTGTCCCTTCTCCTCAAAGCTTTCCTGCGGGTCTTGGCTGGAGCCTTCCAGTACTCCAGACCGCTGATGAATAAACGGTGGTCCGGCCTCTCCGGCTGTATAATAAACATACCATTTCCCCTGGATATAATGCAGCTCCGGTGCCCACAAGTGGGAGCTGTTCCACCCCTCAGCAGGCTGCTGCCAAACCCGGGTCCAGTTTTGGGGCTCCGTCAGTTTCCTGGATTTGGCGATATGGATGCCTCCCTCCCTGGACTCACAGAAGTAGTAGTACCCATCTTTTTTGATTACCCACGGGTCGGCACCGTCCATCACAGGATTCGTAAAGGTTGAGTTACAAGATGTGGTTTCCTGTTTATTTTCTGATCCCATGTCCGTTTTCGTTGTTGAACAACTGTTCAACAGAAATAAGGAAACGCAAAAAAATACGAGCAGCCTTGCCATATTGGATTTATTCGGATCTACCTATTCGAGATTCTTTTTCATAAAGTGGGTTATCAATCACTTAATGTTAAGAAGGCTCGACAATGAGCGTGGTCTGCATGGTACGCCAGTGGCCGGGAATCGTGCAAATCAGCGTGTACTCCCCCGGCTCGGAGGGAACCGTAAATGTAATATCATAGGATTCACCCGGTTGCAGTATCGGGGTGCTTTCAAGGACTTTCGGTGAATCGGGCACATAATCCCGCTGGCGACCTTCCATATTGGCGACAAGTTCATCGGCGAGGGTGCCTACCTCCTGGACAGAACCGGGTGTCACCAGCAGCATATTATGCTCCATATTACCGGTGTTGGTAAACGTCAGCCGAATAGTCTGTCCCACCGTGGCGCGCAGTTCCTCCTTGTTGAATTTCAGCACATTTGGAGTCACTCCAAGCTGCAGCACGGCATCTACCTGTTCAGCTGTATCCTCGCTTTGTGTTACGGAACTGCCGCTGCCTTCCAGCGCATTGGGATGCTGCTGCAGCACCATGGCAATAATGTTTTCCAGCCCAAGGTCATCTTCCTCCACACTTACATTATTTGGCAGCATACCCGCGGCATCTGCGGCACCCAGGAATCCCCCGTTATGGGTGGAGGCGGCCAGTGCCCCCGCTTCCATCAGCCAGCGATCCTCTTGTTCCTGCACAGCCTCCAGCAGGTCAAATATCGCCTGCCCGGCCTGCACCGATACCGGCATATCGATTAATGTGAGAAGGGCCTGCTTTTGTACTTTGGGATCTTCGTCCCGCAATATCCCGCTGTCCAGAATAATCTGCAGTACATCCCGCGTCTCAGGCAACACCTGCAGGGCATTTTTGCGAACATCAGCGGAGGGGTGATCGAGTGCACCGATGGCAGCCTGCAATGCCTCTTGATTGCTGCCGTCCATCTGATCGAGCCCGTGCAGTGTCCACATTCCATGGATAACCCCGGGATTTAGTCCTATTTGATCCGCTCCTTTATCATTGACGAGTTCAATAAGCTGGGGAACCACATCCCCCTCGCCGCGGTCTACCAGCAGGCGCTGGGCATGCCTGCGCCACAGCATGTTCTCATGCGTTAACGTCTCGACCAGCTTTTCAGCAGAAGCCCCTTTGAGGGACATATTCTCGGTTGACGCTCCATCCTCATATACGATGCGATAGATGCGGCCATGCTGGCGATCCCGCAAGGGGTTGGCATATGCGTTACCCGGCGTGGGTTCCTGCCGGTCACTTTCGGCATTATGCTGGTTGATATAATTGTACCAGTCGGCCATCCAGACCTGACCGTCGGGCCCCACATCTGCAACTACCGGCGAAAACCACTCATCATCACTCGCCACCAGGTTTCGCGGATTATGAGCGCTGTAACCAGAACCTTCTTCTTCCAGAATAAATTCGCCTACCATCTGCATAGTCGGATCCATAACGAAAGCGCGTTTGTTCCAATATTTTTCCGGGTAGCTGCGTGCCGTGTAAACCGCGTGTCCCGATCCGGCCGTGTATGCTCCCACCCAGTCCACCTGGCGGAACAGGTTCGTTAATGTAATGGCTCGGGCTGTATTTGTAAGGCGATCCGTATTGGAATCACTCAGTGAAGAGAGCTTACTGTAATGCCGTTGAGGGATTGTAAAATGTGTGCTGGGGTTCCCGTTGGCCGTCGATATAAAGGCATCGCCCCCTTCGTTAAAGCCGAACCCCCAGGTATTGTTATTGGTTCGCTGCAAAAACTCAAACTCCGAACCATCCTTTTTAAACCGATAGGTCCCCATGCGGAATTCATGCCTTTCTCCACCGATAGTCCCTTCAAAACCGGAGTACCCCACGACACCCCAAATCCAGTTATCCAGTCCGTAGCGAAGGTGATTGGGACCGGCATGAGTATCATACTGGCTCCATCCTTCGAAGAGAACACGGCGGACATCGGCCTTGTCGTCACCATCGGTATCCTTCAAAAACAAGGTTTGTGGCGCCTGGTGTACAATCACCCCTCCGTTGGCAAAAGTGATACTGGTGGGAATGTTGAGACTGTCGGCAAATTCGGTAAACGTATCCGCTTTGCCGTCATCGTTAGTATCTTCAAGAATCATGATTCTATCCTTGCCGCCACCATCCGGCCAGAATTCACGGGGATAGGGATACTCAATGGACTCCACCACCCAAAGCCGTCCCTGCTCGTCCCAGTTCATGGCGATGGGATTCACAATATCCGGTTCCGAGGCAAACAGTTCCACCTTGAAGCCCGGCGGCAGAATCATCCGCTCCATGGACTTTTCGGGGGAAAGCGCCTTCTGCTGCTTATAATACATCGGGTAGTTGGAATCGCGGTCCATCGGCCCGACCTCCTCCTCATAGCGCAGGCGCTCTTTGTGGGGCGGCGGATAAGGCACATCCAGCACTACATATTCAAAAGGATTCTCAATTTTACGGTTGGCCAGCTCCTGTTGCACGTCCTGTCCGGCTGCCCAGCGAATACCACGCTCAAGCAGCTCGTGAAAGCCCGGATTTTGCCAGGTGCGCTCATCATGCCCCCAGGCGGTGTAAAATACCCGGCCATCACCTTGCGTACGGACCCAGGTCCACGGTTCATCATCCCTATAGCTCAGTACCGTACGATTTTCGGTGTTATGCTTTTGGTGCACATAGGTTTCATCCCAGCTTTCAAATCCTTCAAAACCCTGCATCACCGGGTGGTCGGGTTCGGCGATCCGCGTGCTGAATACGCCTGTACCGTGGCTTTCAAAAGCCGCCCCGACCAGGTTGATATAAGCCTCAGAGTTGCGAAAGTTACCGGAGGCAGCATGGACAGGCACAAAGCCCCCGCCCTGTTCCACATAATGTACCAGCGCCTGCTCTTTTTCTTTCGGGAGTTCCGGATAGTCCGGGGCGTGGTAGTTAGCATAGAGTAGTAATGCGTCATATTGCTGTAGATTTTCGAATTCCAGTTCATCAATATCGCTGGAATAAAACAATTCGATGCCCCGGTCCAGCATCGGCCGGGTTACATCACGCAGCCGAACGTGGGGCTGGTGGCCGCGGTCATCCCCCAAAAACAATACTTTGAGGCGACCATCCGACTGGGATGCGTCTTGCTGCGGCTGACTACATGCGCTTATTAATATCGCAATGCCTACTAATGTTATAACTCCCAACAATCCCTTCATTACTTTTTCCCAAACCATCATATTTAGCTCTTTCATTAAAAACTGTGAAGGGCTCCGGGAGTTTCTCCCCAAGCCCTGTATTTTTGCTCCTATATTTTGAGTTCTTTGAACGTTCGTGCCTGCTTCTCAATAGCCGGCTCCGTGGCCAGCCGCTCGATGCTTGATGCTCCAAAAAAGCCAGCGGTTCCCTCGGTATGATCAAAGATATACTGGGCATCTTGCGGCTCGGCAATCGGTCCGCCGTGACAGAGCACAATGACATCGTCCCGAATCGCTTTGGCGGCGTCATGAATGGCCTGCACCCGCTCGGCGGACTCTTCAAGTGATGGGGCTACATCCGAGCTGACCCCGATCGAGCCTTTGACCGTAGTATTCATGTGAGCCACAATAACATCGGCCCCCGCTTCGGTCATCTTTTCGGCCTGTTCCACGTCAAACACGTACGGGCAGGTCAGCATATCCATCTCATGGGCAATACGGACCATCTCAATTTCCAAATCAAAACTCATTCCTGTTTCTTCCAGAATTTGCCGAAAGTTACCGTCAATGACGCCCACCGTGGGAAAGTTCTGGACACCGTCAAAACCCATCTCTTTCAGCTCTTTAAGAAATGCGGGCATCAACCGGAAGGGGTCCGTCCCGTTCACCCCGGCCAATACC
The DNA here is from genome assembly GCF_043951955.1 of Halalkalibaculum sp. DA384. Lineage (NCBI taxonomy): Bacteria > Pseudomonadati > Balneolota > Balneolia > Balneolales > Balneolaceae > Halalkalibaculum > Halalkalibaculum sp. DA384. Next base: position 52,178 of record NZ_JBINJE010000028.1, read on the forward strand.
GGCGTATCCTGTACCACAGGTAGTACCTCACCGGCCATATCGACAACGATTTCGTTGGCATCCCCGTAGGCCAGAATTCCAGCGGCGCTGCCCCGCCCCGCCATGCGGTAGCGACCCGAGTTGTAAATAATGATGATATCCACACCGCCGCGCTCGGCAAACTTAGCCGAAATTCCGGTGCCTGCACCGGCCCCGATAATCGGTTTTTTTTGGTCAATCTGGGAGCGCAGTCGTTTCAAGCATTCCTGGTAAGGTATAAATGGCATGACTTATTCCTGGTTAAGTTCGGTTTGTTGATGATTTAAAAAAGTAAGCAGCTGATCCGCTATGGCATCAGCAAATTCCTTGTCATTAATATGCAGGTTCAGCTCTTTAAGTAAAATATTCTCATTGGTATGCTCTTGTAATGCATCAAAGAGGGCTTTATCGGCTTCGGGATCAAAAAAAGCTTCTCCCTCGTTATCAATTTTACTGACGCCCTTCAACGGTATCATCAAGGCCGTAGGCCCGGTGGACTGATTCAGTTTCCCGGCGATGCGTTTCCCGATCTCACGGCATTCCTCCGGACTGGTTCGCATTAACGTTACCGTGGAGGTATGATTAAAGAGATTTCGTGACCGGTATTTTTCGGGCACGGTATCGGGTGCAAAAAAATTCACCATGTCCAACGCCCCGCAGGATACCACCTGGGGGATACCCGCCTGTCCCGCGGCACTGAGCCTGTCCGGGCCGGCAGACAAAAAACCACCGGCCACTTCATCGCACCATTCTGTAGTGGTCACATCGGCAACGCCCGTTACCAGTCCTTCGCGAATCATCAGCTCCATGGTTCGTCCCCCCGTACCCGTAGCGTGGAACACAACCACCTCATACCCCGCATCCTCCAGCTTTCCCCGGACTCGGGTTACGCAGGGCGTGGTCACGCCAAACATGGTGGCAGCAACGAGGGGCTGATCTTTCTGATCCACTTCTTGTCGCTGCACCATTCCACAAATTGCTCCCGCGGCATTCGCCAAGATGTTCCGGGTGAGGCGATTGAGCCCGGCAATATCTGCCACGGAATACATAAAGGTCAGATCCTTAATATCCACGTACGCGCTGATATCCCCGGAAGCCACCGACGACACCATCAGTTTCGGCACACCAAGCGGCAGTTCGCGCATGGCGGCCGTAGCCATCATGGTGCCGCTGCCGCCGCCCAGGCTCAACACCCCGTCAAACGCGCCTTCTTCATAGAGCCGGGGAGTCATTTTTTTAATTCCCTCGGTCATCACTTCAAAAGCCTCGGTGCGGTCCGCCTGCCTGCGCAGGCTGGTAAGGGAGCTCCCCCCTGCCTGTGCCACTTCTTCAGCTGAAATATCAGGTGCAATCGTTGGATCCTCCAGCACACCGATATCCATGAGCAGCACAGAACAGCCGTTGGCTTCAATTTGATCCCGGACAAAGGCAAACTCCTCCCCCTTGGTATCAAAGGTGCCAATAAGTAATACCGTTTTAGCCATTCGGATCGATCTTGCTAAGTTAGCATTCCTGGTTCAGGGTTCACTGGGTACCTATATTTTGGACAGGCTTTTCCACGGCTCCTGCCCGCTCACATCCACCATTCCGTCCCCGTCCAGGTCATGGGCCGGGGAAAGGATGGCCAGGAACTCCAGCGGCTCCTCGGCAGAGGCATTAAAGGTGGCATGGATCACATTTTCAGGGATAAAAACCGCTTCATTTCTTTTCAGAATTTTGGATTCCTGCTCCAGCCACTGCTCGGCCTGGCCGGAAAGTACATATATAATCTCCTCCATATTGGGATGTCGGTGGAACGGATGCCCGTTGCCCGGCTGCACTTCCACCCGGACCGTGATAAGCTGGTTGCTGCCGGTCGTTTCTGTTGAGGACAACCAGTGGTGGATACCCCGTTCCAGTTTTTCCGGTGTTACCTTATCCCTGGTTAAAAATTTTGAGGAAATATCTGCCATTGTAATTAGATCTCTTTTAATATTGATTATCTATAATAACGCGTTTAGGGGTTAACATTAAGCAGCTAATGCATGTTTAATATGATTAATAGGTTGCCCGTTTTGCCAGTTGATATACTGCAGCAGCGTTACTGAGGCCACTTTGCTGATCAATCTGGCTCGCAGCCCGGCAAATGTTTTGGCATAGTTTCGTTTGAGCATCATCTGGTCGCAGTGCTGCGAAAAGACCGTTTCTACCCGACGTCGGGCGGTTTTAAAAACCACTGCCCACGGTTGGTACCCGCTTTGATTGCGACGCATCGGCGTTTGGAGTTCGATGCCGGCACTATAAAACAAATCAATCTGCTGTTTGCTTGACAGGTACCCCTTGTCGGCCAGCAGCAGACAGTCGCTGAGCCCGCTGCGAGCAATATCTTTCAAATAGTGAACATCATGGACACTGGCTTTGGTCAGATCCATGCTCTGATAGACCCCGTCCAAACTCACTACCAAATGCAGCTTGT
>NZ_JBINJE010000029.1:0-54342 GCF_043951955.1 Halalkalibaculum sp. DA384
GACGTACGTTGGTACGTTGAGCAGGTGATTTGTCCTTCAACGCAGCTGAAAGGCCCATTTCGCAGCCTGTTACAGACTGTAATGATGATTTGGCAGTAAAAATGGAATAAGTTATGGTCATCCATGAAGTTACATGATTTTATCCAAAATACGCGTGAGAAATCCGGGCTAGTGTAGTTATCGGTTAATTAGCGTAGTAATTATTAGCTCGTCATTATTCTGCATTTACAACCTTATGCTGCATGTTATCTGTGAAAATCTGTGGCTAATTACTTTACTAATATTAATTTTAGTGGTAGTGACGCCCGCTGGTATTGTTTTAAAGGACCTTAGCAGAGCCTGCTATTTTGTTGGGAGGTGGTTGTATCCCGACCTTGTTGATCTTGTAAACGGGAGTACAACTCCCTCAGAACGAGAATTTGAGGGTTTTGCAAAGTCCTCTTTAAGATTGTACTCACCTGAAAATGTTAACCCACCGCAGCCGTTTCCGCCTTATCCGCCGTTGCTTCTTTCAGTGCTTTCAGAAATTCGGCAGCCGCTTTGATATCCGGAATCTCATGGATCACAAAGCGCACCCGTTCATCTTTCTGAATCACCTTGAAGCGGTCCTCGGAATATTCCTGCAGGGCCTTAAGCAGCGGTTGAAATTTTGTGCCGTAAAACTCTTCCCCAAGCTCGGAACGGTTTTTCGGACATTTCAGCCACATGCGGTCGGCGCGAACCGTCACTTTGGTGATGAAGTTATGCGAGGCGAAAAGCTTGATCCTGGCCCCTGTAATCAGGTGCTGCCCCTCGCTTGGTATCGGGCCAAACCGGTCGCGCACCTCCTCCTCCCAATCGTCGATCTCCTCTTCCGTGGTGGCCTGCGCCAGTTTTCGGTATAGATTGAGGCGTTCAATGTTGTCGGAAACATATCGGCCGGGCAGGAGGGCGGCAACGTCAAATTCAACAGTGGTTTCGGGCAGATCGGTTTCAACTTCCACGTCCTCAAACACATCGCTGAACTCTTCCTTCTTGAGCTCCTTGATGGCGTCATTGAGAATTTTGTGGTATAGATCAAACCCGACGTCGTTGATGAACCCGCTTTGTTCCGCTCCCAGGATATCCCCGGCCCCGCGAATGTCGAGGTCGCGCATCGCCAGGCTGAAGCCGGAACCCAGGTCTGAAAACTCTTCGAGGGCCAGCAGCCGTTTACGAGCTTCGTTGGTCAGCGTTTCGACGGGTGGGGTGATCAGGTAGCAGAACGCCTTGCGGTTGGAGCGCCCCACGCGACCGCGCAGCTGATGCAGTTCCGCCATGCCGAAATGATCGGCCCGGTTGATAATCATGGTATTGGCGTTGGAGATATCGATGCCGTTTTCCACGATGTTGGTTGAGACCAGCACATCAAATTTATGGTTGTAAAAATCGGCAATTATCTTCTCCAGTTTCTTGGAACTCATCTGTCCGTGTGCAAAACGTACGCGCACATCGGGCACCAGCTGGCGGACCATAGATGCCACTTCTTCAATATTTTTCACCCGGTTGTGGATGAAAAATACCTGTCCGCCGCGCGCCATCTCCTGCCGGATGGCATCGCTGATAAGGTCTTTGTCAAAACTGTGAATTTCCGTACGAACCGGCTGGCGGTTGGGGGGCGGGGTATTGATAATGCTGAGGTCACGGGCCCCCATCAGCGAAAATTGGAGTGTTCGCGGGATCGGGGTGGCCGTAAGCGTGAGTACATCCACCGTGGCGCGGTACTCCTTGAGCTTTTCCTTGGCCGAGACCCCGAAGCGCTGCTCCTCGTCCACAATCAACAGGCCCAGGTCGTTGAACTTGATATCTTTCGAGGTAAGCCGGTGGGTGCCGATGATGATGTCCACCTTGCCCTCTTCGAGTTTTTTGATTGTCTCTTTCTGCTCTTTGGAGGATCGGAAACGGGAAATCATGTCGACATTGACGGGAAAATGTTTCATCCGCTCCCTGAACGTATTGTAGTGCTGTTCGGCAAGGATTGTGGTCGGTACCAGTACCGCAACCTGTTTGTGATCATTGACCGCCTTGAAGGCCGCTCGCAGCGCTACTTCCGTTTTGCCAAAGCCGACATCCCCGCAGACGAGGCGGTCCATCGGCGTATCGGACTCCATATCCTGCTTTACAGCCCTGATCGCCTCCATCTGGTCGGGCGTTTCCTCGAACTCGAAGCGCGCTTCCAGCTCGGTCTGCCACGAGGTGTCTGCCGAAAATTCAAACCCGTCCTTCGATTTTCGTTCGGCATACAGCTTGATCAGGTCACGCGCGATATCCTTGACTTTTTTCTTTGTCTGCGCTTTTTTGCGCGCCCATTTGGCGGAGCCGATTTTTGAGATGCGGGGCTGTGTTCCCTCCTTGCCTGAATACTTCTGAACCTTGTGCAGGCTCGATACATTCACGTACAGCACCGAATCTTCCTGGTATTTAAGGACGACCGACTCCTGCTCCACCCCCTTGACTTTAATTTTCCTGAATCCGGCAAATTTACCGATCCCGTAGTCTACATGCACCACATAATCGCCAATACTCAGGTCCCGCAGCTCCTTGAAAGAGATTCCGCCGTGATAGCGCCGTTTCTTTGTTTTGGGCCGATGGTAGCGGTTAAAGATCTGGTGGTCAGTGTAAACGGCTGTTTTTTGGTCTCTGAGGACAAATCCCTGGTGCAGGGTGTTCACAGCAAGGGTGTAGCGGTAGGTATCCGTCGGCTCGTCGAGAAGCTCCGCAAAACGGTCGCGCTGACCCTCATTGTCGCACAGGATATACGTTTGGCAGCCCTCGTTGCTGAGTTCCCGTATATTCTCTTTGAGCAACTTGATACTGCCGTTGAATTCCGGTTGCGGCTCTGCAGGCAGGCGGAAGGTCCAGTCGAACTGCTCGCTGGTGGAAAACCCCCCGAAATGAACGGCCGCCTTATCCCGAATTTGAGCTTCAAACTCCCCGATGGAGATAAAGGCTTCGTGCGGGGGAGGGGATTCCCCGGGCTCCTCGAGATCCTTGTATGCCTCCTCTGCCTTGTGGAAACGTTTTTCAATATCGGATTTTACCAGGCTTTGGTTGAAAAAGACAAAAAGGGTTTCATCGTCAAAATAGGTCAGCAGGCTCTCTTTTTCCCCGGTACTCAGATTTGTGGCATCCGGCACGATGCGCACACTGTTCAGGTAGGAGATGGAGCGCTGTGTATCGGTATCAAACTGGCGGATGGACTCGACCTCATCCCCGAAAAACTCCAGACGCACCGGGTATTCCCCGGAATAGGGGAAGATATCCAGGATTCCGCCCCGGGAGGCAAATTCGCCGGGTTCGTCCACAAATTTCACATTCTTGTATTCCTGGTCCACCAGCTCCTCCTTCAGTTTCTCAAAATCCACCTGATCTCCCTTGTCAATAGAGATGGAGGATGTTGAGAATGTCTCAGGTGCCGCAATTTTTTCAAAAAGCGCGCGCGACGATGTTACGGTGACAAATTGTTCGGAGGCTTGGATGCGCTCCAGTGCCTCCGACCGCTGAACCATCAGGCCGCTGTCAATGATCTGCTGCTGATCGTACGGCTTGTGATTGGTGGGAGGGAACAGCAGGGGATTTTCGGTGGCCAGTTCCTCCAGGTCCGACTTGAGAAACTGGGCCGATTCAAATTCAGCAGATATGGCCACTATTTTCTTATACTCCCTGGACAGCAGATGAACCATCAGCGAGGAGGTGGATCCTACAAAATGGTCCAGGTAGATCGCGTTGCGTTGATTGAGCTGCTCCCGGAGTTGGTCCCACGGGATCGTCTTTTTAACCGTATCAGTAATGTTCTTTAAAACCATGAGCGAAATGTATTAGAAATAGAACCCAGCCAAAATAACGGTTCCTCTGCAAACAGGCCATTTTAACGCAATATTATTTGTCACCATTTCTAAAATAGTTGTGGAATTAATTACGTTATACTAAATCAATATATTTCAGGCAGATCTGCATAAAAATGCAATAATATTTGTAGTTATATGTAATTTGTTTTTATATGCAATATATGCCTTCGCGATAGATCATTCGCTATTTACTACTAAAGTTGACGTGCTATGTGGGGAAGAGGCTTCATACTGTTTCTCATGCTCCTCTCATTGTTGTGCAGTCCTGTACCGGCGCAAACCGTTGAGGACTTCACTGTGGCACTGGAACAGGGAGAAAAAGCGGTAGAGAATGGAGATCCTGAAAAAGCACTGGAGTTGTGGAGCACGGAGGCGGAACGTGCACCAGAGGGGATAACTGATCCCCGGATCGGCATTTCCTACATTGAACTGGTGACCGCCCTGCAAAAAAACGAGCTTTATGAACAAGCGGTAGATATTTACTACTGGGGACTCGAGAATCCGTCTGACCCGGTATTTGAGGAGGTGTTGTCAGCTGAAATCAAACGCCTGCAGCCCATTGCCAAGCGCAGCCAGTACAGGGCATGGAGAGGCCTGCTGAAAGATAAACAATTCACGGAACTGGGCCAGGAGCTGCTCCATTTTTGGAAACTGACGGATCCCACCATCACAACCCGGTACAATGAGCGGCTCGTAGAGCACTGGAAGCGGATAGCCTACGGGCGGGAGCAGTTTACGCGGAATGATGTTTCTGCCTACGATGCGGATGAGCGTGCGGAAATATATGTCAAATATGGTTCGCCCGACCTTGTCCGCGACGGGATGATCCATTTCAGCTCCGGGCTTGTCCAGTCGTGGATACAGCAGGCATTTGATATCAGGATGACGGACCTTGGTCCGCTGCCCAGTGGAACCGATTCGGTATCGAGAGCGATGGCCCAGCAAATCATGGCTGCTCGTATCATGCAAAAGCAGCAACAGATTATGAATTATGAGCGGCAGGTTCGGTTTGCTCACAACTATCCCCGTTATGAAATTTGGGTCTACAGGGATATCCTCGATAATAATTTTACTCCCCTCATTTTTATTTTCGGAAATGACGGGAACACCGGGCAGTTCAGCCTGTTGAGCTCGGTCGAGGAGATGATGCCCAACTCCGCATTTCGGAGCTCGGGGACCCAGATGAAGGTGCCCCCGTCCTTTTTCCTGCAGCTGATGTATTATCAAAACCTGGTTACCATCGACAACTATTTTGAACGCGCCTACCAGAAGCTGGAGTCCCGCCTGTACAATTTACAGGGGGTCAACCAGTGGGATTCGCGCCAGCTTTATTACCAAAACCGGAGTACTCTCACGCATGCACAGATGAGGGCGCCCGAGGAGCGTTCCACACTGGACAGGGAGTTCCCGTCTATCGACCTGGATGTACACCAGTACCGCCTGCTCAATGAGCAAAATGAGCCCTTTCTGGCCACCTACGTGTTGAGCAACCCGTACCGGGCGTACCTGTACGACCAGCTGCGGGAAGATGACTTTAGCCTGTCATCTTACATGCTGGCGGGATCGGTATTGGGCGTGGATAAAAGCAACCAGATCGCCTTTCAGCAGGCTACCGATAACCAGCCCCTGAAAGGATTAGACGGTTTCCGCGGCAATATTGACCGGGTACAGCCGGAGATCACCTATTTTGAAGTTCCGAACAAAGAGACGATAAACACCCAGCGTTTTTCCATCGAGCTGCGGCACAAAAATAAAGACAGCATGCGGGTCAGCGAAAATGTGTTTAAAGAGAATATTCGCGCCATCGGTAACGTATCTGTGGAACAGAAAGAGCCGATATTGATAACTAACGGGGAACTTCAAATGGGAGATCTCATTGTCGGGGTCAGAGAGAATGCCATGGATGAAAAACTGCCGTTTGGATTCCGGGTGGAACCGGACGCGACTATTGACCAGGGAGAGAACCTGATCGTACATTTTGAAGTGTACAATCTTGAAGGTGAGCCGACCAGCCCGAAGCCGTTTCAAATCGAATATGTAGCCGTGGAAAAAATGGGATTGCTAAAGCGTATTTTTACAAAAAGAGACAAGGTGAGGTTGTCGCTTAATTTCGAGTCTCGGGGCCCGCACTTCAGGGAAAATCTCGAAATTGATACTTCCCCGTTTGAAGCCGGGGACTACAAACTTGAACTTACGGCAACCGAACCCGGCAGTGGACGCGAAGTGGAGCGGTCGATTGAGTTTACCATTGAAGCCCCTGAAGATGGGGAGGAGGGTTAAGCCAGTTCAGTCCTGAAAAACACCTTTTCGCACAACAGTCCGAGTATCAGGAGTGCTAAGGCGGGGATTAGAAAGCGCAGGTACAGGTCTTGGTAATCGGTGTAGATAAGTTCTTCAACTTCAGTCTTTTCCAGTTCATCAATGCGGTCATAGATATCCTGGAGACGTTCAGTATTGGTGGCGCGAAAGTATTCGCCCTCCGTCATATTGGCGATCTCGGTCAGCATCTCCTCATCAATATCGACCTTCACATTTTGGTAGCGGGTCCCGAAAACCGGGTCTTGTACGGGGTAGGGGGCCGTACCGCGCGTTCCAGCCCCTATGGTATAGATTTTAATGCCATAGGTTACAGCCAGATCGGCTGCCGTGACGGGATCAATTTCGCCGGAATTGTTCTGCCCGTCAGTCAGCAGGATGATAACTTTGCTTTCGGCCTGGCTCTCCTTCAGGCGATTGACCGCCGTGGCGATACCCATGCCGATTGCGGTTCCATCTTCCACTATCCCCATCTGTACATCATCGAGCAGGCGCTTGAGCAGATCGTAGTCGAGGGTGGGAGGCACCACTGTAAAACTTTTTCGAGCAAAGGCCACAAGCCCGATCCGGTCTGAGACCCGCTTGTCGATAAAGTCGCTTGCTACATTTCGAGCCGCTTCAAAACGATTTGGTTTCAGATCTTCGGCCTTCATGGAGGTGGAGATATCCAGCACCAGCACAATGTCGATCCCTTCAGCATTTCGTTCTACGGTCGTATTTTGGAGCTGGGGACGCGCCAGGGCCATGACAATCAGCGCGAAAGCGATCCACTGGAGGGCCGGTGCGATCCATATCCCGTAGCTGCGCCAGTTGCCCGGCAGGTCTTTCAGGCCCGAAACATCGGAAAAGGTGATACTGGGCTGGCGTTTTTTAAGTCGCCTCCATACCTGGATCCCGATTAGCAGGGGGATCAGCGTCAACAGCCAGAACCATTCGGGATTTGCCCAACTCATGCGTTATGCAGCTCTTTTGTTTCGGATTCTTCTTCATACTTTCGGCGCTGTTCCTCTATTTCAGACTGGTGCTGGCGACGCATCTGCTCGATCCGGGGGGCGTCATTTTTTCGCGCAACCTCTACAAAATCCTGGGCAATAGACAGTGATATCCTGGTTTGCTCCTCGGAGGGTTTAAACTTGGCAAATTTCACCATGTCCGCCTGGCGAAGCACTTTGCGGGTTTGGGTGATCATCCGTTCGTCGACCATCCGCTTTTCCAGTTCCAGGATAATTTCCCGGCTGGTGGACTCAAGCGCCGGAATATGGTACAGGGTTTCAAAATAGGTGCGGATGGCATCCCCGAGGTTGATATAAAACTGCTTGACATCCTCTTCCTCCTCAAATGAAAAGCTGCGCAGTTGTTTCAGGGAGTTTTCCAGCTGAACCAGCGGGTCCACAAACGGGGCGGGAGAAAAATCGGCATGCGGCTCGGCTTCCGGCTCGGCGGACTTCTGCTGGTACAGCCGGTATAGGTACCAACTCAGCAATGCCAGAAGAATAGCTCCGAGAATATAGGCCCACCAGGCACGGGCGAAGTCGAAGATCGGTTTCAAGGGGCGGAACTCCTCATTTTCGGACTGCAGGACGGAGCTAAAATACACTGGAACCGGGTTGGTTCGGACGGTGGTGGTATCGGTGCCGGAGACCAACCTGATCGGAAGGGCGGGGATGCGGGTGTCGGCCGTACCGAAATACTGCACGCGGTAGACCAGGCTGTCCTTGAAGTTGGTTTCCCTGTAATGTTGCCGGGAACGGATCTCAAACATCTCCCCGAAATGGGTGGAGTCCGGGAAGAGAATGCTGTCGTACTCCCGGTTTTTGCGAAGCGTTATGTTGTAGGTAAAGGTGTCTCCGACCCTGAGAGAGTCTACCGTCACATATTCGGTTACATCCTGCGCCTGTGCGGTGGGGTTCTCCGCGAAAGCTACCAGAAGCAGCAGAAGAAGGGGTGTTGTACTCCAGGTTGACCAGGTTGAGAATGTAGATTTCGTCATCTAAAAAAGGTTGCCTGCACTTGCTACTTACGTGAAATATTGTTGGATCTATGCTGAAACACCAAATTTGTTTGCCTGAAAGTATGGAAATTGTAAACCAAAAACAGGAATACTGTGATGCGTTCCCAGTCCCTCGATCAGTAGCGCTGCATTCGCCGGTGAAAGAAGTTCATCAGGGGCTGAATGTAGGAACGGTTGGTTTGCAGATCGATTGTGTCGATTTTTAATCGGCGAAACTTGTCTTTTAGTGCGAGCTTTTCCTTGATCTTTTTCTTGCGAAATGCCTGGCGCACTTTCTTGCTGGAGGTGTCTATGAGTACTTCATCCCCGGTTTCAGCATCCCTGAGGGGAACAATACCCAGGTCAGGCAGCTCTTCCTCCAGATCATCATTGATCATGATATTGACAAGATCGTGCTTGCGGCTGGTGATCTTGATCTGTTTTTCAAAATTGCGATCCTGGAAGTCGCTTGCCAGCACCACGATGGACCTGCGATTCAACAGCCGGTTGACATAGGAGAGGGCTTCGCTCAGGTCGGTGCCGGTGCCTTCCGGTTCAGTCGTATAGAGTTCCCGGATCAGCCGAAGCACGTGCAGGCGGCCTTTTTTGGGGGGCACAACTTTCTCAATAACATCGCTGAAAAGCACAATCCCCACCTTGTCATTATTTTTAATGGCGCTGAAGGCCAGTACCGCACAGATCTCAATAGCCAGGTCCATCTTCCGCTGGTCGTGGCTGCCGAACAGACCGCTCGGCGATATGTCCACGCAAAGCATCAGGGTCTGCTCGCGCTCTTCTTCGAAAAGCTTGATAAACGGGTCGCCGGTACGCGCCGTTACATTCCAGTCGATCTGCCGGATGTCATCCCCGTAGGTGTAGGCGCGGACTTCGGAAAATTCCATTCCCCGACCCTTGAATACCGACTGGTATTCACCGCCAAAAATATTGTTCACCATACCCTTGGTACGGATCTCCAGCTTGCGGATTTTTTTGAGTATCTCTTTTGAAATCATGAAACAGAAAGTGGGAGTGTTGACATTTCACAGACCCTAAGAAAAGGAATTTACAGAGAAGTTAAAATGAAAATACACGAATTGATCCGGCAGAGAGGACCTGTATTTAACAATTCGTTAACATTTCGGTAACGGTTTGTTCAGATCTGTTTGTTCTATTGTTGTCCAGTGATTTTCAGGCTAATTAATTTGATCGGCACGTTATGATCATCGGCAGTGAATTCAGTGACAAAAGCAAGCTTCTGCTCGAACGAATTGGGCAGGTTGCAGGAGGCGAATCGGGAAAAAAACTGTCTGTCCAAAAAATAAACGAAGAGTTGGAGCTGGATCGCACTGAAATAAAAAACTTCCTGGAATACCTGCAGGAGCTTGGCTACGTGGATATTGTGACAATTGGCGGACCGTTGCTGTATGGTCATATTAAAATAACCGAGAAAGGCCTCAAAAAGTGTGCTTCTTTCCGTGAATAAGGTCCCCTTTTTGGGATTATGTATTTCCGGTTCTGAGGAGCGGGAGGAGGCTTCTTTTTTGTGAAAAAATACCTACCTTGCGCAAAAATTGAAGCAAAAATGCGGGGTCAGCTATGAGAATCGGAGTACCGAAGGAGATTAAAACGCATGAAAACCGGGTGGCCCTCCTGCCCGGCGGGGTTAAGCAGTTTGTACAACAGGGACATCAGGTGTTGATCCAGAAAGATGCTGGTACGGCGAGCGGATTTCCCGATGGACGGTATGCTGCAGAAGGGGCCCGGATTATCGATGATCCGGACGAGCTATGGGACCGCTCGGAGATGATCATGAAGGTAAAAGAGCCGATTGAAGAGGAGTATTCCCGAATGAGGAGCGGACAGGTTATCTTCACCTATTTCCATTTTGCCGCAAGCCGGCCGCTGACCGAGGCGGTGGTGGATTCCGGGGCGGTTGCCATCGCATACGAGACAGTGGAGAAACCGGATGGTTCGCTGCCGCTGCTTATCCCGATGAGTGAAGTGGCCGGGCGAATGGCGGCACAGGAGGGAGCCAAATACCTGGAGAAGCCGCTCGGGGGACGGGGGGTGCTGCTGGGCGGTATTCCCGGGGTTCCCCCGGCTAAAACGCTGGTTCTGGGAGGAGGCATTGTGGGCGTCAATGCCGCTAAAGTTACCGCCGGCATGGGGTCCAGCACCACCATCATGGATATTAATATTTCAAAACTGCGATACCTCGATGATGTAATGCCCCGTAATGTCTCCACCATGTTTTCTTCCGAAGTTAATATACGGCGCATGCTGCCCGATGTGGACCTGGTGATCGGTGCGGTATTAAAAACGGGCGCGAAGGCCCCTCACTTGATTACCCGGCAGATGCTTGAGATGATGGAGTCCGGTTCCGTGCTGGTGGATGTGGCTATCGACCAGGGGGGCTGTTTTGAAACTTCAAAACCCACAACCCATGATGCTCCAACGTTTGTGGTGAATGATGTGCTTCACTATTGCGTGGCGAACATGCCGGGGGCGGTTCCCCACACGTCAACCCTGGGGCTGACCAACGCAACACTCCCATATGCCTTAGCCCTGGCGAACAAGGGGTGGAAGCAGGCGGCCCGTGAGGATCCCGGCCTTCAAAAGGGAGTTAATATCGTGGAAGGGGATATTGTCTACGAAAATGTGGCTGATGCTTTTGGTGCGGACCATACTCCAATTGAGAGCCATCTCGCATGATGGCCGGTAAGTATGAATTTCGAAGGATAAAATATTAACAGGTTATAATACCAGAATTCAATCGGTAGAATTTCTGCCTGACGAGGGGCCGGTGAAAAAAATCAACCTGCTCTCCAGGCCTTGAATGCAGCGGCTGCGGGGGGGCATTCACCCGCTTGATCTTTTGATTCTCGTTGAATCAAGCCAAAAGGAACACCTCTTCTGTAAAAAGACTCTTTTTTTTGCATTCGGACATTCGAAACCCCAGGCTGTATCCCGTAAATCAGGGTATTAAATTGGCAAAATATTGAGATTGGCCAATTAACGGTGTTGCAACATCCTCTTACACAATGCTATAAAGTTATATTGCAATTATTTATTGATTTTTGAGTTTAAAAATATAAATCATCGTTGATAAGATGTGTATAAGTATTTTTGTTTAGCTACAGGTTGCACATTATATTTTTTCAAACTTCCTCTTTAATACATTAGTTAGAAATTCTACATGGGCAAAGTTATTTCCATAGCCAACCAGAAAGGTGGAGTTGGGAAAACGACGACCGCTATAAACCTGGCTGCAAGCCTCGCGGCGATAGAACACCCGACCCTCATTTTGGATATCGATCCCCAAAGTAATACGACCAGCGGCCTGGGAATCGATACCAAGACAGTCACACAATCTATTTATGAAGTAATGGTTGGAGGACAGGAGGCCACCGAAGCGGTACTTGAGACCGACCTCCCGTTTTTGGATCTGCTGCCTTCCCATATAAATCTCGTGGGAGCTGAAATTGAGATGATCGACCGCAATGAACGGGAGCGAATCCTTGAAAAGGCGATCGTGGAGCTGCGCGAGAAATATGATTTTATTATTATCGACTGCCCGCCCTCGCTGGGATTGCTGACCATAAATTCGCTCACGGCTTCAGATTCAGTTATTATACCGGTCCAGTGTGAATATTTTGCGCTCGAGGGGCTTGGCCAGCTGCTGAACACCATTAAAATTGTTCGGCAGCATCTCAATACTGAACTGGAGATCGAAGGGGTCTTGCTCACGATGTACGATACCCGCACGCGGCTGTCGGACCAGGTAGCCGAGGAGGTGCGAAAGTATTTCGAAGACCGCGTTTTTGAGGCCGTCATTGCCCGCAATGTGCGGCTGGCTGAAGCCCCCAGTTTTGGGAAGCCCGCGCTGCTTTACGATTCCACGAGCAAGGGGGCGAAAAATTACCTGGCGCTGGCCCGTGAAATTATCCACCGCAACAAGAGTATGTTTGAGAACAGCCCGGTGTTCGCTAATTAGATCAGCAGTTACAGGACAATACCGTTATGGCATCTAAAAAAGTTTTGGGACGAGGACTAGGAGCATTTTTCCCCGATTACAAAGAGGAGGGGGAAGAACCAGAAAATACGGGAGGAACGGAGTCATCTTCGGGCACGGTTGTAGAGCCAGAAAAGCGGGTCAATATTGTGCTGCATATCCCCGTGGGAGATATCCGCCCCAATCCGCATCAGCCGCGCAAGGAGTTTAAGGACGAAAGCCTGGAGGAGCTGGCCCAGTCTATTAAAAAACACGGGCTTATCCAGCCTATTACGGTCCGTTACATCGGGGACAAGCGGTTTGAGCTGATCAGCGGAGAACGCCGCCTGCGGGCCTCAAAACTGGCGGGACTCGATGAGATTCCCTCATACATACGCGAGGTCAATGACGAGGATATCATCTCGTATGCACTGATTGAGAATATCCAGCGGGAAGATCTGAATCCCATCGAAATTGCCATGGGGTACGAGCGGCTTATCGAGGAGTGTGACTACACCCAGGCCGAGGTAGCTGAAAAAGTGGGTAAAAACCGCACGACCATCACCAATATGCTCCGGCTGTTAAACCTGCCGCCCTTTATACAGGCCGCCCTGCGGGATGGCAGCATCTCGATGGGCCACGCCCGGGCGCTGATTAATATTGAGGATCCCGATGTGCAGGAAGAGATTTTTGAGAAGGCGGTAGAACATGACTATTCGGTCCGGCAAATTGAAAAAGCGGTCCGGCAGATCGGCAAAAAGCAAAAGAAGAGATCAACTGACAAACAGGAGGATGAAAACCGCGCCTTCTTCAACGAAATATCCAACCGGCTCAGACGTAAGTTTAGTACTAAAGTAAATATAAAACCCAAAAAGGATGGCGGAGAAATTCGCATCGAATATTATACAGACGAAGATCTGGACCGGCTTCTCGAGCTATTCGAATCTATTTAGCGTCCTGCTGTTCTGTTTCTTTCTTTCGCTTTTTGCGGTGGTTCCGGCTACAGCTCAGCCGGCGGAAAATATTGGGCACGCTGATCACCTGCAGCGACAAACGGCGGAGGCCTTTCTGTCTCCCCGGTCGCAATATGCTATTAAAGGCTTCGGCCCCGTGCAGCCAGACACAACCGCCAATACTGACGACGAATCTACTTCCCGGTATCCCGAACCCAAAAGCGTGCTCATGAAGTCGCTGATGATACCGGGCTGGGGACAGCTGGTTAACAAACAGGCGTGGAAAATACCGCTTGTGTACGGGCTTATTGGCGGGGTGGTGGGGTACAATATCTACCTGACCCACAGGTACTGGGATTACCGGGCTGCCTATTACAATGCTAACAACGATGATATGAGGTTTGGTCCAACGCCCGACTATATTCCCCCGAATACGAACGAAGAACAGCTGCGCAATACCAGGAACCGGTTACGGAACCGGAGAGATTTGACCTATCTTGGCATTGTACTGGCCTACGGGCTTAATGCGCTCGATGCCTACGTTTATGCGCACATGCGCTCGTTTGACGTGTCGGAGGACCTGAGCCTGAAAACCGATCTTAAACCTGCGCTCATAGCAGATTCCTCTCCCGGAATAACACTTTCGGTTCAGCTGTTTAATCATACCAAATAGAGTAGATTTTTATGAAAAAGGATAGTAATACAAATGATGCCCCCAAAAACGCCCGGTTAGTCCCGGAACAATTCGAACAGGAGCGGGATACCGACTTGTGGAGCATTTTCAAAATTATGGGGGAATTTGTCGATGGATATGACAAACTGTTCCGTATCGGGCCCTGTGTTTCCATTTTCGGATCGGCGCGCACCAAACCGGGCAGCACCTATTACCAGCAGGCCGTGGAGGCCGCCCGCGAGATGACTAAAAAGGGGTTTGGGGTAATAACCGGCGGCGGACCGGGAATCATGGAGGCGGCAAACAAAGGTGCCAGGGAACAGCAGGCAAAATCGGTAGGCCTCGGTATTGACCTGCCTTTTGAACAGGGGGTAAACGAGTTTGTGGATCCCGATTATACGATTATGTTCCATTACTTTTTTGCCCGTAAAGTGATGTTTGTGAAATACGCACAGGGCTTTATCGTCTTTCCCGGGGGATTCGGAACGCTGGATGAATTTTTTGAGGCGATGACGCTGATTCAAACGAATAAAATAACGCAGTTTCCCGTCGTACTTATCGGCACGGAATACTGGGGAGGACTGGTTGACTGGATTAAAAACAAGATGGTGAAGGAGGGAACGATTTCACCGGAGGATATCAATCTTTTTCACCTGACGGATGACCACCTGGAGGCGGTGGATATTATCTGTTCATTCTATCAAAAACATTCCGTCAGTCCCAATTTTTAGCGAATCAAAATCCCTGGCGAAATCCGGGCGTGCCGGATGGTGGGACATTCGATTCCCGGTTTAAAAAGATTAGGGAACATTAATTAATTTTAGGGATCTAATGTATGTTGATATATTGATTGCCGCGGGAACAACAGTAATTTAACATCGGCATTTCGATCTGAAGTACAATATTTAAAAGGCAATTGAGTTTTTCATTTAAATAAATTTTTTTATTCATTACTTTCTATCGCTCTGAACGTTCACTCTAAAAATATGGGAACATGAAGTTTTTAAAATACAGTGCAACACTTTTTATGGCCGGTATCCTTACGATCGGGCTTTCTACACAGGCCTTGGCACAAAGTGACAACTACTCCAAGGCGGTTGCTGCTTTCAACAAGGCATTGGAACAAGCCAAGGCAAATGAATTTGAAAGTGCCATCAACATGTACAACCAGGCTGTCTCACTAGCTGAAGAATCAGATAATGAGAAAGCCGGGGATCTGGTTGACCGGGCACAGAGTCAACTGCCTTCTATCTATTTTCAACTTGCGGTAACTAAGTACAAAGCGTTCCAGCAAAGCCAGAATATTGCAGGGCTGGAGGAAGCGATGACCGCATTCCAGGAAGCCGCTGATATTTCCGAAGAATATGGCAATGGACAGGTTGCACAAAAGGCGAGCAATATTGTAACCCAGCTGTTGTATACGCGCTCTATTATTGAGTTTAAGTCGCAGCAGTACGATGCGGCAATTGCTTCGCTGGATGAAGCGATTGAGCGGAATCCCAATTATGCAAAAGCCTATTATCAGAAAGGGCTGGTTATCAAAAATCAAAATGATGAAGACCTGGATATAGCGCTTGAGATGTTTGATAAAGCCATTGAGGTCGGAAAACAGGTCAACGACAACCAGATTGTGCGGCAGGCCACCGAAGCAGGCCGCGACAACCTGATTTACCGGGGCGTGCAAAATATGGAGGATAAAAATTTTGCGCGGGCTGAAGAGCAGTTGAACCGGGCCCTTGAGTATGATGCGGAATCTGCCAATGCTCACTACAGGCTGGCTGAACTGCACAACAAGCAGACCAACTGGGACCAGGCGATTTCTCACGCCCAGAAAGCGCTTGACCTGGAGACCGGTGGAAAGACGGAACTGGCAAAAATCTATTTTGAGCTGGGAACGGCTCTGAAGGCACAGGGACGAAAAGCAGAAGCCTGCTCCGCCTTTAAAAATGCGGCTTTCGGTTCTTTCCAATCTCCGGCGGAACACGAGATAGAGTTTGAGCTGGAGTGCGAAAGCAGCACCTGATAATAACAAGTTCTATTTGTGATTTTTTATAAAAGCCTCTCGGAAGAGAGGCTTTTTTTGTACCAATTTTTAGTTTCAAGTAATGTTGGCATTAACTATTTTCATTGCGCAAAAACCAAACGTAATGTGAATAAGAGCCACAAATTACTTTAGCATGTCAACTCAATCACTTGATGATCTTTGTGTAAATACGATTCGCACGCTGTCTATGGATGCCGTACAGGCTGCCGAATCCGGGCATCCGGGTATGCCGATGGGAATGGCCGACGCCGCTTATGTATTATGGACCCGGTTTCTCCGCCATGATCCTACCAACCCGGACTGGTACGACAGGGATCGATTTATCCTTTCTGCGGGGCACGGCTCTATGTTGCTCTACAGTCTGCTTCACCTGACCGGCTATGATCTTTCACTTGAGGAACTGAAGAATTTTCGCCAGTGGGACAGTTTGACGCCGGGTCATCCTGAATATGGCTTGACACCGGGAGTAGAAACTACGACAGGTCCGCTGGGACAAGGGTTTGCAACCGGTGTGGGAATGGCGATTGCGGAAGCACATCTTTCATCGCTGTACAATACCGGGGAGTTTGTGCTAACCGATCACTATGTCTACGGTATTGTAAGTGACGGTGACCTGATGGAGGGCATCTCCCACGAGGCCGCCTCCCTGGCCGGCCACCTGGAGCTCGGGAAGCTTATATATCTGTATGATTCAAATAATATTTCCATCGACGGCAGCACCGATCTTGCATTTACTGAAAATGTAAACGAGCGTTTTAAGGCCTATAATTGGCATGTGCAGGAAATTGACGGGCACGATCACCAAGCGGTGGAAAACGCCATAAAACACGCTCAAAAATCGGACAAGCCCTCCATTATTGTATGTAACACCCACATCGGATTCGGAAGTCCCAACAAGCAGGACAGTGAAGCCTCGCACGGGGCCCCGCTTGGAGAAGAGGAAGTGCGCCTGACAAAAGAGAACCTCGGATGGGATCCGGATAAGAAGTTCTATATACCGGAAGAGGTCGCAAAACACATGGCGGAAGCTGTTGAAAAGGGTAAAAAGTTGTCAAAACAGTGGGAGCAGCGGGTGGAGGAGTACCTGTCGGTGCATCCCGAAAAGGGCGCTGAATTCAAGGCGCGGATCAACCGCGAGCTTCCCGCCGATTTTGATTCCAGGCTGCCCGTATTTCCGGCAGATGAAAAGGGATTGGCAACCCGAGCTTCTTCCGGCAAAGTATTAAATGCCATTGAAGGCTACCTGCCGGCACTGCTTGGCGGTTCGGCTGACCTGCACGGAAGTAACAAAACCTGGATCGATTCCTCCGGACCGTTCAGCGCGGAAGATTATACTGCCCGCAACATGCACTACGGAGTGCGGGAACATGCCATGGGGGCAGCTATGAACGGAATGGCCCTCCATGGGGGCATTATCCCGTACGGAGGTACTTTCCTTATTTTTTCAGACTATTGCCGGCCCGCGATCCGCATTGCCGCCCTGTCTGAAATCCCCTCCATCTTTGTGATGACCCACGACAGTATCGGCCTCGGGGAAGATGGTCCCACCCACCAACCGGTTG
Source organism: Halalkalibaculum sp. DA384 (assembly GCF_043951955.1). Classification (NCBI taxonomy): domain Bacteria; kingdom Pseudomonadati; phylum Balneolota; class Balneolia; order Balneolales; family Balneolaceae; genus Halalkalibaculum; species Halalkalibaculum sp. DA384. The sequence continues at coordinate 17,396 of NZ_JBINJE010000029.1, forward strand.
AACACCTCTCCTCGCTGCGGGCCATGCCCAACCTGCTGGTGCTGCGCCCCGCCGACGCCAACGAAGTTTCCTGGGCGTGGAAAGCTGCCATTGAACACGATGAGGGTCCGTCGATGCTGGTTTTGACTCGTCAAAACTTGCCGACGTATGACCGTGAAAAATATGCCGCTGCAGAAAATACGCTGAAGGGTGCATACGTACTTTCCGACAGCGACAGCAAGCCCGATATTATCCTTATCGGGAGCGGTTCCGAAGTGCAGTACGCGATGGAAGCCCAGCAGACCCTTGCTGAAGAGGGTATCGCAGCGAGAGTCGTGAGCATGCCCTCGTGGTCACTGTTTGAGCAGCAGAGTAAAAAGTACAGAGATCAGGTACTGCCGCCGGATATCAAGGCACGGATATCCATTGAAGCGGGTTCAACCCACGGCTGGCACAAGTGGATCGGCTCGGAAGGGGTGGCCGTGGGAATCGATCATTTCGGCGCCTCGGCTCCCTATGAGACGATTTATCAGGAGTTCGAGCTGACACCGGAACGCCTGGTAGAAGAGGCCAAAGACCTGCTCGGCAAATAGGTAATTCGCAGCGAATTATTAATTTGGAGCCTTTGCAGATCTACTGCTATGGCGGGAGGTGGTTGTACTACCGACCTTACCGGGTGCCAAGCGGGAGTACCCCCCTCATAAAGTGGAATTGAGGGTTTCGTAAAACCCTCTTTTACCCGTACTTAGTCACAAATTAATCCTCCGGGTGATGTACGCACGTAAATGTGATATCATCCGGGGGTTTTTCTTTGCCGATAAATCCCTCCAGGGAAGCGTGAATTTTCCGAACAATGGTTTTGGCGTGTAGCGAACCGTAGATACTCATCAGGGAATCGACCCGCTCTTCCCCGTATTGTTCCCCGTACTCGTTACGGGCTTCGGTGAGACCATCGGTGAAAAAGAGAACACTGTCTCCTTTCTTGAAATGGAATTTCTTTTCCTGCATGAAATTTTCCAGGTTTTGGGAAGAGGTCATGCCCAGCGCAAAACCGTCGGAACGGAGTTCAAATGTGGCATCGCGCTCCCGGCTGTAGAATATGGGCGCGTTGTGGCCGGCGCGCGCAAACGTAAAGTGACCTGCTCCATGAGGAAAAAAGGCCGCACAGGCGGTGACAAAAGTCTTGTCAGCCGCCCCCGACTTTACATAGTCATTCAGTTCTACAAGCAGTTTTTTTGGAGGAGGCTGTTCTTTTTCGATCAGGAGATGAACCAGCGCCTGCATGCGAACCATATAAAGAGCGGCGGTGAGCCCCTTGCCGGAGACATCCGCTATAACGATGTAGGTGCCCGCCCCGGTCTCGATCATATCCACGTAGTCGCCGCCCACCTCCTGGGCGGTATTGGCAAATGAGTAGATCTCAAGGTGATCCCTGACCAGCTCGGTGGCGGGCAGCAGACCCAGTTGAATTTCTCTTGCCAGGTCGATCTCCCGCTTTACATCCGATTTTTCCAGCAGTTCCACAAGCAGCAACAGCAGCATGGTGCCAAATGAAAACGGCAACAGCAGATCATAAAAGAGCACAAAATCGGATATTCCCACAAATCCCGCCAAATAATACAACACGAACGAAATGGTGGAGAGCCCGAATGCGAGCCTGCGCGTTGGGTTCAGCCGCTGGGTAAGAGAAGAGAACAACCGGAAAAATTTGACGTGACCGGGCAGCGCTGCTCCCTGCTCTTGCTCTTCCTCCTGGCCGATCGCCTCGTGGTAAAGCTGTTTCAGCCGGTCGGTGTCTTCATATAGCTCCTTCCCCAGCCGTTCCCGCGTCATCCCTGACACATATTCCCTGTAAAACGACTTGGTACTTTGTAAGGCCGACTGTGCTTCGTTTTTTAATCCCATCTATAAAAGGTTTATCTAAATTGACAATACAAGCTTATTCGAATTCTGAATTAAAAAGTTTACCTTCACGGTTCATGGACAATTATCAATGATCGCCGGCAGTTAGTCAATATTAAAAGCCGGATGTAACACGAGTGCCGTAAAAAGCTGGATTCTGAACACAGGTTCAAACGGCGGTTCATGGGTAGCGACCCTATTGAGTAGTTGAAGGATTATAATACGCTGGGTGAAAAACCTCTGTCGCAAATTGAAAAGGAATATAACTGAATTCACGGATTTATTATGTCTAAAAGTCTCCTGTTTTTATTGGATGGAATGGCGCTGGCCTATCGATCCCATTTCGCATTTATCAACAGCAATTTAAGGAATGCGGAGGGTATCCCCACCGGACCCATCCTGGGGTTCGCCAATACGCTCGAAAAGATGCTGGAAGAGGAGCAACCCACCCATATTGCGGTAGTCTGGGATACCGACGCTCCCACCTTTCGCCATGAGATGGATGAGGAGTACAAGGCCAACCGCCCGCCGCAGCCGGAAGAGCTGAAGGTGGGCATTCCGCTTATTAAAGAGATGCTGGAGGGATACGGCATCCCGAATATTGAGCAGGATGGATATGAGGCAGATGACATTATCGGCACTATCGCCGATCGGGCCAATGCCGAAGATGTGGATGTCTTCCTGGTGACGCCGGATAAAGATTTTATGCAGCTCGTGCACGACCATATCAAAATGATGAAACCCGATAACCAAAATGGCGGATTTAATATTATCGACCGCGAGGGCGTGAAGGAGTATTTTGGGGTCTATCCCGAACAGGTTGTGGATGTGCTGGCGATGCTGGGGGATAAATCTGACAACATCCCCGGTGTGCGTGGTATCGGTAAAAAGGGGGCGCCCAAGATCATAAAAAATTACGGCTCTCTCGAAAAAGCGATCGAGGTTGCCCCCGATATCAAGTCAACCCGCTACGGCAATGCCCTGGATAAACAGGCCGAACAGGCGCTGCATGCCAAAAAAATGGTGACTATTAAGACGGACGTCCCCGATATCATCGACTGGGAGGACCTGGAGTGGGAAGGTCCGCAGGAGGAGGAACTTGGCGCATTTTTTAAACGGATGGAGTTTCGTTCGCTGACCAAAAAATACCTGGGCGAAGAGGTCAAGCGGTGGGTCGATCGCGATGTATCGGAGGAGCACAAGAACCAGGGCGACCTGTTTGTTCCCAATGAGACCGATAAAGAGGAGAGGAGGGGCTTCGCCAGCTATGCGGAGGAGAACGTGAGCTATGAGCTGGTGGATACGATCTCAAAAGTGGAGGCCCTTGTCGACAAGCTGAGTGGCCGGGATGCCGTGAGTTTTGACACCGAGACAAGCGGTACCGACCCGATGAGGGATCGGCTTGTGGGCATATCCGTTTCTGCGACCCCCGGCGTTGCGTATTATATCCCGGTAAATGTTGAAGGTGGTCTGGAGCAGGAGAAAGCCCTTGAGGCCGTGTGCCCGATTTTTACAGATCCGGACAGTCTAAAAATTGCCCACAATTTTAAATTTGATTACATGATACTCCGGCGGGCCGGACTCGAGGTGGAGGGACCTGCCTTTGATACCATGATTGCGGCCTACCTGATCGATGCCGGTCAGAAGCTGAAGATGGACGCCCTGGCGAAAAAATACCTCAAGTATGAGCCGATCCCTATCCAGGAGCTGATCGGGAAGGGACGAAAACAAAAAAGCATGGATGAATTTTCTCCTGAAGAGGTAATGGTGTACGCCTGCGAGGATGCCGACATCACACTGCGGCTCCATAACATCCTGGACAACATTCTCAGGGATGATGAGCTGAAAGAGATTGCAGAGACGCTGGAATTCCCGCTTATGGAGGTACTTGGCAAGATGGAGATGCATGGTATCCGCCTGGATGTAGAGATGTTAAAGGCGTTTTCTGAGACATTAAGGCAAGACCTGCAGCAGCTCGAACAGGATATTTTTGACAAGGCCGGAACAGAATTTAACATCAACTCTCCGAAGCAGCTGGGGGAGGTACTATTCGACAAAATGGGACTGCCCGCCGGCAAGAAGACCAAAACCGGGCAGTATTCAACCTCTGAATCGGTTCTGTCCAAGCTCGAGGGTGAATATGAGGTACCCGGGCTGATTCTCGAATACCGGGCGCTCAGCAAGCTGAGGTCAACCTATGTTGAGGCGCTGCCCAAGCTGATCCACGAGAAGACCGGTCGGATACACACCGACTTCAACCAGCATATAGCAGCTACCGGCAGGCTTTCCTCCTCCAACCCGAACCTGCAAAATATTCCGATCCGTACCAAGCGGGGACGGGAGATCCGCAAGGCTTTTATTGCCGATGAGGGATTCAAGCTGCTCTCAGCGGATTACTCCCAGGTGGAGCTGCGCGTGATCGCCTCTATATCTGAAGATGAAAATATGATAGAGGCGTTTAAGAATGATGAGGATATCCACGCACGCACGGCCAAAGAGGTATTTGATCTTGAATCGCTTGAGGCCGTTACCGGCAACCAGCGCCGTAAAGCCAAGGAGGTGAACTTCGGGATTCCGTACGGCGTAAGTGCATATGGACTGGCCAACCGGCTGGGCATCGAAAATTCGGAGGGGAAGGAGATGATCGACCAGTATTTTGAGCGGTTTCCCGGCATCCTTCGCTATATCAACGAAACCAAGCAGTTTGCCAAGGAACACGGCTACGTGAAGACGCTGATGGGGCGCCGGCGTTACATCCCCGACATCAATGCCAGTAACTGGAATCGCCGTGCATTCGCCGAGCGTACGGCCATCAATACCCCGATACAGGGCACTGCCGCTGACATTATTAAGCGGGCGATGATCAATATCCAGCAATTCCTTGAAAAAAACGGCCTGAAAACCCGCATGCTGCTGCAGGTGCATGATGAGCTGATTTTTGAAGTGCCGGAAGAGGAGCAGCAGTCCGTTCCTGCAAAAATATTGGAGCTGATGGAGACCGCCTATTCGCTGAAAGTGCCACTTAAGGTTGAGATGGGCCTGGCAGATAACTGGCTCGATGCCCATTAATACTTGGTATCAGAAAAAGCGTATTTACCATTGTTGGATTATACGCGTAAAAAAATCTCCAAAGTCCCACTTTTGAATGGGAGGCAGGGGGATAACCTGTCAAAATGAGCGTAAAAAATGTATGCAACAATTACGCTGAATGTTGAGTTTAAGCGTCAGTGCAGGTTCCTGGCTTATCAGTCCAGCGGTAATTTAGGGAGGGAAAGGAGCGTAATTTTCTGACGTGTACTCCGTCTGTCGGAAACATCCTAAGCCAGGCCTTTTGCAAAACGATCGGCTTCTCGTTGTAGGGGAGGTACTCCCGCTTGACACCCAATTAGTTCGGTGGTACAACCTCCTCCCAACAAAACAGGAGGTTTTGTAAAGCCTCTAAACTTGATGAATGGCCCGGTTTACTGGTAGCTGTATACCCCTTATTTCACAAACAGGCTGCTTAGTGCATATTTTTTTCAAGATTATGTCTTGCATACCGTGCAGACCTTCAGGAATGTCACTTTCACTCTGACTGTGAGCAGGTTTGGGGGAAACTTAAATCCTAAAAGACGGAAATAAGATGCCAGAAAAAAGGGAAAAAATTTTTTGACAAGGGGTGACACGGGGATGTCACTCCCGGTTAGTATCCTTATTACAGATGATAAAATAAACACAATGAATAATGGAGAACACCATGAACACCGCTGTAAAAAACGATACCTTTCAAATCGAACCGGTACTTCGCAAGGTCTTGGTTGACGCTGAGCAGGATCACCAGGAACTCCAGGAGATGTTTCAACTGATGGGCTGGGGCGATCTGCCGGACAAGTTGAAGATCGAGATCAAGGACGATGTTTCAGCGATGATCGAGGAGCTGCGGGGGCAGTACTCCACCTGCGATTCCTTTGTGCAGAAACGTCGCCAGAGCGTGACATACTGGGTGAGCTGTTATCGAGACGGGATCTGCTCTCTTGAGACGGCGATACAGGCACTTAAGGTGAGAAAGCTGTAAAGTAGTGTGAGACGCCAGAAGTGAGACGTGAGACGGCAGACGTGAGACGATGGAGGTGAGATGTATGGCGGACCCCAGCTCACTATTGAAATTATGCTGCGCGAGATAATTCTTGCGGTACATTGTAAAAAAGATGACAAATTTGAAATAATACTCGTCTCACATCTCACTTCTGGCGTCTCAGTATTACAAAAAATTAATCCGGGTTTGGTTACGCACTTCGTTGGCAAATTTTTTATCTTTGCCCAAATCTGAAACCAAATACTGCGAGCAGAGTCAGCTATGAATAATTCCTCTCCCTTTGATCGGATATCACGGCAAGGACTAACCTATGATGATGTGCTACTGGTTCCGGCCTATTCCGAAACACTGCCACGAAATGTTGATACAAGCGTACGCTTGACCCCAAACTTGAAGCTGAACGTGCCCGTTATAAGTGCGGCGATGGATACCGTCTCCGAGTACCGGCTGGCCATTGCGCTGGCACGTGAGGGCGGTATCGCCATGCTGCACAAAAATATGAGTATCGAGGAGCAGGCTGACCAGGTGCGTATGGTGAAGCGCAGTGAAAGTGGCATGATCGTAGATCCGGTGACCCTGCCCGAATCGGCAACCGTTCGTGAGGCACGGTCGTTGATGAAAAAACACAAGATCGGGGGAATTCCGATTGTGGAAGAGGATAATACGCTGATCGGTATCGTAACCAACCGTGATCTTCGGTTCGAGCATTTTGTGGACAAGCCGCTTGATACCATTATGACGCGTGATAACCTGGTCACTGCGCGAGAGGGTACGACGCTTGAGGAAGCAGAAGAGATCCTGCAGGAACACAAAGTGGAAAAACTGCCGATCGTGGACGACCAAATGAAACTGGTGGGACTCATCACATTCAAGGATATCGAAAAGAAGATGAATTTCCCCAACGCCTGTAAAGACGATATGGGTCGCCTGCGCGTGGGTGCGGCTGTTGGGGTAACGCCTGATACGATGGAACGGGTAGAGGCACTCGTTGATTCGGGTGTGGATATCATTACGGTCGATACCGCCCACGGTCATTCGGAAGGAGTACTTGCCAAAATAAAGGAAATCAAGGAGGCATTTCCCGATCTGGATCTCATCGCCGGAAATATTGCCACCAAAGAGGGAGCCCAAGCTATTGACGAAGCAGGCGCGGACGTGGTCAAAGTGGGCGTTGGACCGGGTTCAATATGTACCACCCGCGTGGTAACCGGCGTTGGCGTGCCCCAGCTGAGTGCCATCCTGGAGGTTTCCGAATATGTGAAGAAAGCGGGTGTGGGGATGATTGCCGACGGAGGTATTAAGCAGACCGGCGATATTGCCAAGGCTATTGCTGGAGGCGCGCATGCGGTAATGATGGGTTCCATGTTTGCCGGGGTGGACGAAAGTCCGGGCGAAACAGTGATCTACGAATCCAGAAAATACAAGTCCTACCGCGGAATGGGGAGTATCGGGGCCATGGAGAAAGGCTCAAAGGATCGCTACTTCCAGGATGTGGAGGATGACATCAAAAAGCTGGTACCGGAGGGTATTGAAGGACGCGTTCCCTACAAAGGATACCTTTCAGAGGTGGTATACCAGATGACCGGCGGTTTGCGTGCGGCCATGGGCTACTGTGGGGCAGCAAGTATCAAAGAGCTGCAAACGGCCGAATTTGTACAGATATCTTCCGCCAGCTACAAAGAGAGCCACCCGCACTCCGTCCAGATCACGAAGGAAGCTCCCAACTACTCCGTCAGTTAAACGGGATTTTGGGTGAGGTCGGACTTCTTTTCTCTGAGAGTGAAACTCCGGGTAATTCCGGCCAGTGTTCGATTGACAGGGACAAGGCAACTGTCAATACATAAAAATAATGACAATGAGATTTCCCGTTATCCCAATCTTTTGACAGGATAAATCAAAAGAGGGCTTTGCAAAACTGTTTATTGGGGCCAATATCGTCATTTTCATGGGTTCGAAGTCCTCATTTATGGAATATAAACTGCGGTTCCGAATCCACTCAGGGGTTGATCTTGATCACAACTCCTGGTTTTTCAAAGCCCTCTCAAAAGAGAAAATTTTACATCCCTCTGTCCCCTCAATAAGATCGTACCATATCCGGGTCTGCTAGTACATGCCAGTGGTTGGATTCCAAAATCAACAGCTTGGCGTATCCGCGTAGTACTAAGCAGCCTGAATTTCCGAGCCTGCCAGTTTTGTCTGATTCCATACCGGCTGTAAGCGTAAAATGTGTACTACTTCAAGAGAGTTTTTGCTAATAAGCTGAGTATCTGTTACAATAGTTCTCTTGAAAGCCGATCTTCCATTTCATTTTTAACTAAAAAAGGGATAGAGTTTATTATGAAATTAGCGGGAAAATGCTGTTTGATACTCCTTATGAGCCTGTTCTCGATCTCTTCACTTCGCGCCCAGCCTGAAAATATAATTTTTATTCTGAGTGATGACCACCGTTATGATTATATGGGATTTCACCCTGACGGGCCGGATTTTTTGAAGACGCCGGGCATGGACCGCATGGCGGCTGAAGGCGCTCACCTGGCAAATGCCTTTGTAACGACCTCCCTCTGTTCTCCCAGTCGCGCTTCTATCCTCACCGGGCAGTATGCCTTTCGCCATGGCGCTGTCGATAATTCAAATCCAATGAAAGAGGGTACAAAATTTTTCCCTGAGCAGCTGCAGAACGAGGGATACCAGACCGGCTATTTTGGCAAGTGGCATATCGGGCACGCCCACGATGATCCCAAACCGGGATTTGACAAGTGGGTAAGCTTCAGGGGACAGGGCGTGTACTACAATCCCACCCTGAATATTGATGGGGAACGCCGGCAGGTGGAGGGATACATTACCGACCTGCTAACAGAATATGCCATTGAATGGCTGGACGAAGATCGGGATGAAGACAAGCCGTTTTTTGTATACCTGTCTCATAAAGCAGTGCACGCCGAGTTTTATCCCGCAGAAAGGCATGAAGGGATGTACGCCCAGGCGGATATTCCAAAACCGCAGTCAATGAAAAATATTGAGCAAAATTACCGGGGAAAGCCCGACTGGGTCCGCGAGCAGCGCTACAGCTGGCACGGGGTAGAACATATGTATCACAACCGGGATGACCACCCGCAGAGCCTGGACGAGATTATTACCGATTACAGCGAATCCCTGATGGCCGTGGATGAAAGCGTAGCCCGCGTCATGGACTACCTCGAACAGGAGGGACTGGCAGAAAATACGCTGGTCATCTATATGGGAGACAACGGGTTTATGCTGGGTGAACACGGGCTGATAGACAAGCGCCAGGCCTATGAAGAGTCGATGCGCGTACCGATGCTGGCCTGGGCCCCGGGGTATATTGAGCCGGGTACCACCATCGAAGAAAATGTGCTGAATATCGATATCGGGCCAACATTCCTTGATATCGCGGATGGAAACATGCCCGGAGATCACACGGTTGACGGGCGCTCATTTCTGCCATTGCTTGGAGGAGAACAAGTGGATGACTGGCGTTCTGCCTTTGTATATCAATATTTTTGGGAACACGCCTTTCCCCACACGCCGACGACTTATGCCATTCGGGGCGACCGCTACAAATATATTTACTACCACGGGATGTGGGATCAAAATGAGTTGTACGATCTGAAGACCGACCCCAATGAGATGGTCAACCTGATCGATGTTCCTTCTCAACAGCAGCGTGTCCGGGATATGCATGAGCGGATGTTCGACATATTTGAGGCGAACGGGGCAACTGACGTACGGTTCCGCCGGCCTTCTGTCAACCACGCCGATGAAAGAGTAATACATCCGGACTAGTGGTAACAGGGGCGGGTTCATATAACGATCACAGGAAAGTCAAGTTCTCTGATTTTGGGCAGTGACAGTTGGAGACAAGCTAATTAAGTTAACAGCCAGATTTACCCGTATTATCAACAAATAACAGCTGGGAAAACAATGAAAGGACCCGTGCTCCGTATTAACTTCTGTGCAGTTGCATTTCTGTTATTGCCGGCAATGTTGTTTGCCGGTGATCTACAGGAAGATCACCCGAATATCCTGCTTATTCTAACCGACGACCAGGGATATCATGACGTTTCCTACTACGGGACGGAGGATATCCAAACGCCCAATATTGACCAGATCGCCTCCTCCGGAATCAGGTTCGACAACTTTTACGCCAATAGTCCTGTCTGTTCGCCCACCCGTGCGGCTCTGCTGTCGGGTCGATACCAGGATTTTGTGGGAGTTCCGGGAGTAATACGTACACACCCGGACAACAGCTGGGGCTACCTCCACCCGCATGCGACCCTGATGCCATCGGTTTTGCAGGATCACGGGTATCACACAGCATTAATCGGGAAATGGCATCTGGGACTGGCCCCGCCCAATATCCCGAATGAAAGGGGATTTGATTATTTCCACGGCTGGCTGGGGGATATGATGGACGATTATTGGTCGCACCGCCGCCATGGTATTAATTATATGCGGTTAAACAGGAAAACGATCGATCCGGAAGGACATGCCACGGACCTGTTTACTGACTGGTCAATAGATTACATTAATGATCGCGCCAACAAGGAAGTCCCCTTCTTTCTGTTTTTGTCGTATAATGCTCCGCATTTTCCGGTACAACCACCAAAAGAGTGGCTGGAAAAAGTGAAGGAGCGAGAATCTGACATCGATCAAACGAGAGCGGAACTTGTGGCCTTCATCGAACATATGGATGCAGGAATAGGGCAGGTACTGCAAGCACTAAAAGATACCGGTCAATATGAAAATACCATCATAATATTTACCAGTGACAATGGCGGTCACGGTCCAAGCATGGCCGATAATGGTCCTGCAAGAGGTGCCAAGCAAAGTATGTATGAGGGCGGATTGAGAGTCCCCGCGGCCATTACCTGGCCGAATCATATTAAATCAGGGACGAGCACCGATCGTGTGGCCCTGACAATGGATATTTTCCCCACTCTTTTTGACCTGCTGGGAATTCGTTATGAGGGACCCCTGGAAGGAAAAAGTTTTTTGCCAACTCTTTTGGGAAAGAAACAGCCTGAAAGAGATGAACCGCTGTATTTTTCCCGGAGAGAAGGGGGAACCCGGTATGGCGGACTAACCATCCAAGCAGTAAGAATGGGCGATTGGAAACTCTTGCAAAATAGTCCATTCAGTTCACCGGAGCTTTACAACCTGCAGGAAGACCCGATGGAAAAGAACAACCTGATCGGGGAGTATCCAAAAAAGTACCGGGAGCTAAACTCAATAATGATGAATTTTATTCAGAAGGGCGGGGCGGTGCCGTGGCAAAAATCAAGCTATTAATGGCAAGCTACACGAAATGGGTAACGGAGGCAAGGTGAATAAGAGATTAAAGAAAAAGTATTTCGGAACGATAAACAGAGGAAAGTCCATGTATAAACTATATGTGTTCCTGCTTGTGACAACTGTATTGGGACTTGGTTTCGGCGTCGATGCGCTGGCTCAAAATAAGGGTAGCGATCGCCCAAATATTGTCATCATATTTACGGACGATATGGGATATGGTGATGTGGGTGTCTACGGGCACCCAACTATACGAACGCCCAACCTTGACCGGATGGCTGGGGAAGGGATGAAATTCACCCAGTTTTATACGGCTGCTTCCGTGTGTACTCCCAGCCGGGCCGGACTTCTTACGGGACGGCTGCCGGTACGCAGTGGGATGATGAGTGAGGAATTTCGTGTTCTGTTCCCGTTTTCAGCAAAAGGGATGCCACCTGAAGAGATAACGATAGCGGAAGCCCTGAAAGAGCAAGGGTATGCAACAGCCGCCGTTGGTAAATGGCACCTCGGTCACCAAACTCCCTACCTGCCAACCGACAACGGTTTCGACAGCTACTACGGGATTCCATACAGCAATGACATGGATAACAAAGCCTGGCCGCCCGTGCCGTTGATGAGGGACAAAGAGATTATTGAACAACCGGCCGAGCAGCGCACGCTCACTCCCCGGTATACGGAAAAATCCCTGGAGTTTATCCGGGAGAATCAAGATAAACCGTTCTTTTTGTACCTCGCTCATACCTTCCCACATGTGCCACTGTATGCTTCGGAGGACTTTCGTGGCACCAGCACGCGTGGCCTGTATGGGGATGTGATAGAAGAGATCGACTGGAGTACCGGCCAGATTATGGATGAGCTGGAACAGCGGGGACTTGCCGAAAACACCCTGGTCTTTTTTACCAGCGACAACGGTCCGTGGCTGACAATGGATCAAAATGGTGGATCGGCCGGATTGCTGCGGAATGGAAAAGGCACTACGTGGGAGGGAGGAATGCGGGTTCCGGCCCTGGCATGGTGGCCCGGGACAATCTCTCCGGGACAGGTCACCCAGGCGTTGGGAACCACGATGGATCTGTTTAGTACCTCGTTGGCCCTGGCGGGTGCCGAGCAACCCGATGATCGTATCATCGATGGCGTGAATTTGATGCCTGTGTTAACCGGCAAGCAGGAAAACGTTCGGGATGCGGTATTTTATTACCGGTCAGAAAAACTGTTTGCGGTTCGCAAAGGCCCCTGGAAAGCGCATTTTATTACACAGTCGGCTTATGTCGGGGACAAACCTGTTTCGCATGAGCCACCGCAGTTGTACAACCTGGAAGAAGATCCATCTGAAAAATACAACCTTGCCGAGAAGTATCCGGAAGTGATATCAGAAATTATGGATTTGGTAGAAAAGCATGAGAATAACCTTATTAGAGGCGAAGATCAGCTGGCACCTGTCAGAGAGGATGGTACCGTACCGTGGCAAGACTAGGGAACCGGTATGTATTGTAAAACCCTTGCTGGATTTTTCCATGAAATTACAGATACAAATAGACAAGAAACAAAGTGCCACACAAATATGTATGTGTTCATCTTATATCTTTGCAGCTTTGTGACTTTGTAGTAGATCTGGGTGACACAATCGATACAGATAACAAATAACAAGTAACGAATAACAAGGTTTCATGAGTACTTTTCCCGCCGTCGTTAATTATGCCCCAAAAGAAGGATCTGTTGAAATACGTGAAATACCCAAACCCGAGATCGGGGATGAGGATGTATTGCTGGATGTGGCCAATATTGGCGTGTGTGGCAGTGACCTTCACCAGTGGACGGCCGATCACAGCTGGCCGGTGAATTATCCCGTTGTGTTGGGACATGAATTCGGGGGTCACGTAGCCGAAGTTGGAAATCGGGTGGAGAATTGGAAAGAGGGCGATAGAGTTGTAAGTGAAACAGCTGCGATTATCGATCCCGATAACCCGATGAGCCGACAGGGACTCTACAACCTGGATCCTACACGCAAGGGTTTTGGATACGGCGTGGATGGGGCCATGACCAGGTATGTGAGAGTGCCGGCCCGCTGCCTCCACAGGGTACCGGAAACGCTGGATTTTCAGCAGGCCTGTCTTACCGAGCCGTGCTGTGTGGCGTATAATGCCGTGATCGGGAATTCGAATCTTAAGCCCGGCGACCGGGTGATCGTGTTGGGACCCGGAACCATCGGTATTCTATGTGCTGCCATGGCGAAATTGAGTGGAGCCGAGGTCGCTATTGTGGGACTGGAAAGTGACAAAAATCGCCTGGATATTGCAGAACAATACGGATGTACGCCAATCATCGGGGATGCTACCGGCTGGGCGCAAGAACGTGATGGCCTGGGAGCAGATTGCATCGTGGATGCGGCAGGCGTGAGTGCGACTCTCGAAATCGCGTTGGAGCTCGTCCGACCAAATGGTCACATTGCCAAGGTCGGATGGGGGCCAAAACCTCTTGAATTTTCACTGGATCCTCTCGTCCAGAAAAACGTAACGCTCCAGGGAAGCTTTAGCCACAATTGGCCGATCTGGGAGCGGGTAATTGCTCTTCTGGCGTCGGGAAAACTGGATGTAAAGCCCATCATTGGCGGCGTATGGCCGATCACAAACTGGAGAGAAGCATTCGAAAGAATGCATGACGGAGAAGTTGTAAAAAGTGTACTCAAACCCGAATAACGATGCGCCTTAAAGGAAAAGTTATTATCGTCACCGGCAGTACCATGGGAATCGGGAAGGCGATAGCCCTGAGATGTGCCGAGGAAGGGGCCCGGGTAGTGATCAACGGGTTGGAGGAAAATCTGGGTGAAGAGCTTGTTTCCGAAATTGGCAGGAAGCAAGCGGTAGCTCATATCGAGGATATAACCAGGGATGGTGCTGTGCAGCGACTTGTCGATAGTGCCCTGCAAAAGTTTGGCAAACTCGATGGGGTGGTAAATAATGCAGCGATGGTTGCTACCTCGAATGTCCATACTACAGATCTGGACTTTTTGGAGAATATCTTCCGGGTAAACACCTTTGCTCCATTTCAACTGATTAAGTCGGCGCTACCTCACCTCTCCAAAACCGATGGTTGTGTATTGAATATCGGGTCTGTAAATGCCTGGTGCGGCGAACCGGATCTACTGGCCTACAGCATGACCAAGGGGGCCCTGATGACCATGACACGCAATCTCGGGGATACATTGATGCGGGAAGAGGGGGTACGGGTCAACCAGATCAACCCCGGGTGGGTACTTACCGAAAAAGAGATTGAACGAAAGCGTGAACAAAATCTGGATGAAGACTGGCATACCCGGCTGCCCGAGACCTATGCGCCGGCGGGACGCATTTTGCAACCCGAAGAAATAGCTTCTGCTGCGGTTTACTGGCTTTCCGATGAATGCGGGCCGGTCAGCGGGCAGGTAGTAGAGCTGGAACAGTATCCCCTCATCGGGCGAAATCCCCCTAAAGATGCGACCACCATTCCCCAAAAAGAAGAATGAGCCAGAATCTCAGAAAAACATGCAAAATAATCGCATCTTTTCCGCAACCTGTAACCTGTAACCTGTAACCTGTAACCAATTTATGCCCAAACTAGCTGTTTTTCCCAAGGCGTACATGCAAGAGCTTTGTAAAGATGGAACCATGAGCGTTTCTGAGTGGATAAACATGGCTGGAGAATTAGAGGTCGACGGACTGGAATGGTATTCGGGATTTCTGGAAATGGAAGACCGGGAGAACTGGACCAGGTTTCGAAAAGAAGTGGAACAGCAGGGAAAGGAGATCCCGATGCTGTGCTGCTCCCCGGATTTCACGCACCCGGACCCGGAATTTCGGGCAAAAGAGATTGAAAAGCAGAAACACTGGATTGATATGATTGATGAGCTGGGCGGGAGGTATTGCCGTGTACTCTCGGGACAACGGCGTCCGGAGCTTTCCAGGGAAGAGGGCATACGCCTTGCGGCAGAGTCGATTGAAGAATGCCTGCCCTATGCCGCCAAGCGTGGCATTACCCTGATTTTGGAAAATCACTATAAGGATGATTTCTGGAAGTATCCCGAGTTTGCCCAGAAAATGGAGCTGTTTTGTGAGCTGGTCGATCGGATCAATCATCCCAGTTTCGGGGTGAATTACGACCCCAGTAACGCTTTTTTAGCGGGAGATGACCCGGTTGAACTCCTCAAAAAAGTGTCAGACCGCGTGGTGACGATGCATGCCAGTGATCGATACCTGAAACAAGGGACGATAGAAGATTTGCGAAATGAGGAGGCGGGGGTAGAGGGCTACGCCGAGCGTCTGCAGCATGGCGAAATTGGCCGCGGACTCAACGATTATGACGCCATTTTTACCGAACTGAAGCGGGTCGATTTTGACGGCTGGATCAGCATTGAAGACGGGGTGGAAGGGATGGACCAGCTGGAACGCAGCGTAACTTTCTTGCGGGAAAAATTGGATCAATATTGGGAATAAAATAACCGCGAATTGTGGGCCTGGAAATGGGATTTCGGAAGATCAGATGGCCAAACAGTAGTTGGCTGGATTTTTTATTGCTTTCCATTCCCCTCTGATCTGGTGGCAAGAGGAACTGTATTTTTCTGAGTAGATATTGACGGTTGGAGTCTCTATAAAATCAAAGGGATATATTTTAAAATAAATTTTAAGGGTTGAGCTATCCCCTGCTGTAAAAGCATGCTCTCACTGTTAGCTGGAATTATTCTCCGAATCAGGTATCGACCGGAGTATAAGGATATAACTTCTGGATAAATCTATATTCGATTAGCAGGTTGGCTAATCTGCATTTTTAGCCAAAGAATGGGTTTGCATGCAAGTTAGCTGAATTTAAATATAAAAAGGGATGAGTTAGGTGGCCGGCATTCGCTCCGCAGAAGATATCCGTTTATGGGAAAAGCTTCAGAATGGTGATAAACATGCAATTTCCACCCTCTTTGAAAAATATTACACGCCGTTGCTAAATTATGGTTTAAAGCTGATCCCTGATGAATCGCTCGTAAAAGATAGCATCCAGGAGCTTTTTTATGTCCTCTGGGAGCAGCGTGAGAACCTGTCAGAAGTAGAATATATTCGTTCTTATTTGTACGTATCACTCCGCAGAACGGTATTCAGGCAGGCAGAGATTAAAAAAACAAGGTATGAGCGGGATAAAGCGTATGCTGACGAATTTTTCAGCCGCGTGGTAAATTACGAAGAGCTGAACAGAAAAGAGACGTTTGAAAAGGAGCAAAAAGAGCGACTGAAACAGGCGTTGGAATCCTTGAGTAACAAGCAAAAGGAGGCTGTGTTTTTAAAATTTTACAGCGGTCTGACCAACACGGAAATCGCGCAGGTGATGGAGGTAAATCGTCAGAGCGTCTATAATTACATCTACCGGGCAATTCAATCGCTGCAGTCTTATCTCGTGGAGTAGCCGTACCCTTTTAGGTTATGTTGGAAAATATTGATTTATGATATCGTCGGAAGAATAAAATATGGCACAAATAGCAAACAGCCTGTTATGAAACAATTCATATGCATATTAACATTTTTGGTTTTCATCTTAGGGAGTTATTCTTTTGCATTTGGTCAATCTTCAAAATCAGATCCGGATCAGGGGTTTAGGCGCATCCTGACGGAAGAAAAACGGGAGAACTGGGAGGGAAATCCTGAGTACTGGCAATTTGAAGACGGGATACTCATTGGAGAAGTGCCGGAAGCATCTCCCTTGAGGGGGAACATCTTCTATCGGTGGGAAAAGGAAGTGACCAATTTTGAGCTGAAAGTGGAATATCGAATCTCCAGCAAAGGCAATAGTGGAATCTACTACAGAAGTACCGCCTCCAAAGAAAATGAGAATGTATTACTTGGATACCAGGCCGATATCGACGGTGCGAACACCTACAGTGGAATTGTGTATGAGAACTATGAGGACCGGGGGCACCAGATTCTGGCCAACCGGGGACAGGTGATACAGGTGAGCGAGCAGGACGTCCCGGCCGAGATCGGATCAGTGGGCCAGAGCGAAGCACTTGCCAAGAAAATCAATAGTGACGGGTGGAACTCCTACCATCTTATTGTCCGCGGCGATACGATCATCCAGATGTTGAACGGGCAGGTAATGTGTATACTGATTGACAGATATACCAACCGGGTAAAGAAGGGAATGCTGGGCGTACAGCTGCACCAGGGACCGCCCATGAAAGTGGAATATCGCAATTTCAAATTTAAGAAGTTACCCGGGTAGTTTTAAAAATCGGGATAATAGGGACCCCTCATTTGAGGTGGATCTTAATCAAAGAAAAAGAAAAGCACCAATGAATTTAGAACGAATTTTTATGAATGCCAGATCGTTTATCATCGTATTATTAGCTCCATTGGTTCTGTCATCATACGACTCAGTACCCACCAATACCGAAGGGGTGAATTCAGGGGGAGATACCGAGCAGGATTCGGTATCAGAATCGATCCAGTCCCTGCCCAACTTTGAAGTGCAGTTGCTGTACGAAGTGCCCCTTGAAGAACAGGGATCGTGGGTTTCCCTCGCTGTTGGTCCCCGTGGAGACCTGTTTGCTTCCGATGAGAACCAAAAGGGGACATATCGCATCAGGATTGACGATACCACTGGTAATGCCGAGGTACAGGTGGAGGAAGTCCAGATGCCCGCCACCGGGGCCCAGGGACTTACCTGGGCTTTTGATCATCTGTATGCCAACATGCACCGGAAAGGGCTGTTCCGCTTGCGGGACAGGCAGGGTGACGGACACTTGAACGTAATGGAATATCTTGGCGGGCCTACCGAACAGGGCGACCACGGTAATCACGCGGTACTCCCCACGGAAGACGGCGACGGGCTATACGTAGTAAATGGAAATCACACCCCGCCGCCGGAGCTCACCTCCAGCCGCCTGTCGGGCTGGGAGGAAGATATCTTATTATCGCGGCAGTGGGACGCCCGCGGCCATGCACGAGGGGTATTGGCGCCCGGCGGGTATATCGCGCGCATAAATCCCGAGGCCACAACGTGGGAGATGATCAGCATCGGGCACCGGAATACCTACGATGCGGCGATCAACCCGCATGGAGAGCTGTTCACCTACGATGCCGACATGGAGTGGGATATGGGGATGCCGTGGTATCGCCCCACCCGGATTGTGCATGCCGTCAGTGGCAGCGACTACGGATGGCGCAGCGGAAGCGGCAAATGGAAACAATATTATGAAGACAGCCTGCCTCCGGTGTTGAATATTGGTCCCGGATCACCTACCGGACTGCTATTTGGTACGGGAGCCCAATTCCCCGCCCGCTACCAACGCGCCCTGTTTGGACTCGACTGGACGTTCGGGACCATGTACGCCTTCCACCTGGAACCCAAAGGAGCAAGCTACACCGCTACGGCCGAAGAATTTTTATCTGGCAGCCCCCTGCCGCTGACGGATGCTGTGATAGGAAAAGACGGGGCGCTCTACTTCATAACCGGCGGTTGGGATAATAAGACCAAGCTGTACCGCGTGATTTATACGGGAGACAAGTCCACGGCTCCGGTGGATGCCATCGATAATCCAAAGGCCCGGGCCGCCCGGCAGGAGCGTCAGAAGCTGGAAGCGTTTCACGGAAAGAGGGACCGGCGTGCAGTAGAGGTGGCCTGGCCCTACCTTGCGGATGAGGATCGGTTTTTGCGGCATGCGGCCCGCGTGGCGATCGAATCGCAGCCGGTGCAGTGGTGGGTGGACAAAGCATTAACCGCCGAACGCCCCCAGGCCCGGATTACCGGGCTGGTGGCCCTCGCGCGCACGGCCCCGGAACACTATCGGGAGGAAGCGATTGCATCTCTTCTAAATCTTGAGCTGGCTTCCCTGGATACCCGGCAGCAGCTCGGATACCTGCGGGCAATGGCCCTGGTGTGTATGCGCCTGGGAGATCCGGATGAGCAGGAGCGTTCAGAAATCACGGATACCCTGCAGGAACTTTTTCCCGCCAACGATGATCGCGTCAATGTAGAGCTGGTCCGCTTGCTGGTGTACCTGCAGGATGAACGCGTAATTGAAAAGGCCCTGGCGTTAATGCAACAGCAAGAGAAGCCCACATTGCCGGATTGGAGCGAGTTGGTCGCTCGAAATGAACACTATGGGGGTACCATTCAGCAGATGCTTGACGACCCGCCGCCGACCAATAAACTGGAATATGCCTTTATGCTCCGGAACCTGCAGAGCGGCTGGACGATAGAACAGCGGCGCGAATATTTTGCCTTCATTAACAATGCCGCCGATGCCATGGGGGGAGCCAGCTATACCGGGTTCCTGGAACGCATGCGAAACGAGGCATTGCAGAATGCATCGGATGCCGAGCGCAAGGCCGTAGCCGATATCGCTGGGGTAAACTTGTCGCAGGAACCCGACTTCGAGATCAATCCGCCGGAGGGGCCGGGTCGAGACTGGACCGTAGAGGAGGCGACAGAAGTTGTATCGGAGGGGTTCAGAGACAGGGATAACCTGGATTTTGATAAGGGCCGAAACGCATTTTTTGCTACGGGTTGTGCAAGCTGCCACCGTTTTGCCGGTTATGGAGGGAATATCGGCCCGGACCTAAGCACTGTGGGCCAGCGGTTTTCTACGGAAAAGATGATCAACGCCATCATAAGACCGAGTGATATAATTTCAAGTTTGTACAATACCACACAGGTAACCTTAACAAACGGTGAGATGGTAACGGGACTGGTTGTGGATCAGCAGGACTCTATAAAAGTGTATAGCCGGGATCCCAATCAGGCCGCTGATCTATTTGCCGCCCGGGAAGTGGCATCCATGGAGCCGGTGGATATCTCCCAGATGCCTCCGGATTTGATAAATCCACTAAATGCTGCAGAGCTCCAAAGCCTGGCCGCCTATTTGATTTCGGGCGGAGATCCAAAAAGTGAAATATTTAAGAAAAATAATGCGGAAGAATAGAATAATCTGTGATTTTTGCTTTCTGAAAGAGGGCTTTGAAAAACCAGGAGTTTTGGTCAAGATCAACCCCTGAACGGATTCGGAACCGCAGTTTATATCTCATAAATGAGGATTTCGAATCCGCGATAATGTCGATATGGGCCAAAAAAACGGTTTTGCAAAGACCTCTGAAAATAAGAAGCCTCAACATGGAAAAGAGGTTTTTTACAGAAAAGGTCTCCCCTTGGGCTTGAGAGAAAGATCCAAAAGATCAAGCCTGCGACTTTTCCTGCGAAATTCATCATCCCTAATTCTACATTTATATTTCCAGGGCGGCGATTTTTTGGGGTCGTTTTTGGTCATACAAAAAAACACTCTGATCAGGAAAAGGCTTTTGTAACTGCCTGAAGGTGCCCTGATTAACAAAGTAATACAGCCTATCTTAAAAAAAATTCAGATTTAGTGAGTAGATCCCCGAAATGCCTTCCTTTATTAAAGTGAACGATGAACAAATGGGAAAAAGCGTGACGGAATTTGAACAGGAATTAATGGATCTGCTGGATGATCCCTCTTTTAGTCGCTGGATTAAAGGGGAGGCATCACCCGAGGAACAGAAAAAGTGGGAAAAGTGGGAGGCCGAAGATCCAGTACATCGGGATTACAGGAAAAGAGCTCAAGCACTTTTTCAGCTGCCATTTGAAGAGCAAAGGGGAGATGATCTTCAAAAAGAGTTAACCCGGTTTCAGTCCCGCCTGAATGATTACCCGCATATTTTTAATAAAAAAGAAAAGTTGGTCCACAGCCCGTCGGGATATCGATGGGCAGTTGCCGCAGCTGTCATTCTCCTGGTCGTAACGGTATCCGTTTTGACTCTTTACAACCGGCAGGAACCGACACCTGCTGAACCGACCCCGTTATTTTCAACAATTGAAGTGGGATATGGTGAAAAGGGCGCGTTAAAAATAAGCGATGGGTCAACTATTAAACTGAACGCCAACTCAACCCTGCGCTACAGCCCGGAGCAGTTCAACAGTTCGAATGTAGAGGTCTGGCTTGAAGGGGAAGCCTATTTTTCAATTGTCCGTGATCCGGAGGGTAAAAAAAGGAACTTTACCGTGCATACCCCGGATGGTGATGTGCGGATACTGGGAACCCGGTTTAATGTAAATACCCGCTACGACCGGACCGGGGTCGTTTTGGAGGAGGGGAGCCTCGAAGTATTGCTGAAGGATTCTGCAAACGGGGTCGCCGGCCAATTTAAATTAAAACCGGGACAGCGGGCCCAGTTTTCGGTGAATCAACCGAATGTTCAGATCCAGGAGGTAGATACACTTCTTTATACGGCCTGGATCGATGGAAAGTTTGTGTTCCGGGAGATTCCATTTAACGAGCTGGTTCGCGATGTCGAACATATATATGGAATAACCATTCAAATTGAAGATGCGAGCCTGCTGAATCAAAAGGTGACAGGAACCCTTCGGAACCCGGATCTGCAAACGTTGATGGAAGGGATTTCAACAATACTCCATGTGGATGTTGTGCAAGAAAAGGAAGGTTTTTACTCAATAATAAAAAGGGATAAATAAAAAGGGATAAAGTATGCCTGATACGCAATTAAAACAGAGAACCAAGAATAACAAAAAGGGGAAACACGTATGAATATTCGGTGGATACACGGAAGTATGATGTTAGTGTTACTGGTGGTTGCCCATGCGATAACCACTCACGCGCAGGGAAAAGAGCGATCTCAGGCGCTGGCGCAGCTCAAAATAACGGAGAGCTCCAGTATCGATTCCGAGATCAAGTTTACTTCTGCCCTGGAGCAGCTGGAAAAGAAATTTGATATCTCGTTTATGTATAAAACGGGACTGCTGGACGGCGTATACGCCCCTTCCGATGTTGGGCAGACCGATAACCTGACCTATGAACTTAACAGGTTGCTTGATCCCTACAGTCTGAAATATACCCGGCTGAACAACCGCACATTCGCTATTTCGCTGGATTTTTCAAAATATGCGCAGACTGTGAAAAGGGAGAAAATCGAGCAAATTCAGGGCACCGTCACCGATGCGAATACCGGTGAGACCCTGCCCGGGGTAAATGTGGTTTTCAAAGGTACGGCAACGGGGACGGCAACAGATTCAGAGGGAAATTACAGCCTGCAGGCTACAGGGGAGCAGGATACGCTCCTGTTCTCGTTTATTGGATATCAAACCAGGGAGGTTCCCGTCAATGGCCGAACCACGATTGATGTAGCCCTCTCGCCCCAGGCATTGGTCGGTGAAGATGTCGTTGTCGTGGGATACGGATCGCAAAGACGGGCCGATATAACGTCGGCAGTGGCGGAAGTGGACCTGGAGAGTGCCCAGGACCGACCTGTAACAAATCTCACAAACCTTATGCAGGGGCAGGCACCGGGGCTGGTTGCCAAACAAACTTCTGGAACTCCCGGGGAGGAGCTGCAGGTCAACATTCGGGGGATAAGTTCTCTCGGCGCCGGCAGCGAGCCGCTCTATGTTATTGACGGGTTTCCAGTGGGTACATCGGTTGGACAGAATATAAACCCGTCAAATATTGAAAGTATTTCCGTGCTGAAGGATGCTTCCTCAACGGCTATTTACGGGGCCAGGGGATCTAACGGGGTTATTCTTATCACAACCAAGTCGGCTGAGGAGGGAGCAGTTGATATCTCGTTTAATGCCACCTCCGGTATTCAGAATATTCCCGATTCCAGAAGGACAGAGATGATGAACGGGGAGGAATTCGCACGATTCAAAAAAGAGGCCTTCATGGATAAGATTCGTTATTTCGAGAACAGGGAGCCGAGTATTGATGAGGTGCCGGAAAGCTATCGGAACCCGGAGCAAACACAACATTCGACCGACTGGGTCGACCAGATTCTTAATCAGAATGCTCCCTTTCAGCGATATAACATCTCCGTCGGCGCGGGCAGAGGACCGGTTCGGTCATTTGTGTCTGTAGGTTATCTCAATCAAAAGGGAGCTGTGATCGAAACCGGATTTGAGCGGTTTAATGTACGGGCAAACCTGAGGGGCGACCTCCATGAGAAAATCACGATGGGCTGGAACCTGGCGGGATCTTTTTCCCGGGAACAATATGCACCCACAACGGGTCGCGATGCTATTATTGGGTCGGCACTGTGGGCAGATCCCCGGGAGCCGGTCTACAATGAAGATGGAACTTACAACGCTTACATCGGGGGTAGAGACGGGGTCTTTGGCACGCCCAACCCGGTGATGGAGTTGACGGAGATGGACAGAGACCGTGATACCGGGAATTTGACGACCAATGGATACCTGGAATTTTCTATCCTGGAGAACCTTTCGTTTAAATCGTCGGTCAACGCCAGTATTGAGAACAACAGCCAAAAGGAGTTTCGTCCTTCTTACTTGGCGGGAAGAGGGTTTAACAATCCGCCTCCCAGGGAAGCATACCTGAATGAATGGGATTCCGAGGTCTATAATTATGCCACTGATCAACTTCTCACCTATATGACCAGCCTCGGTGATCATGACATCACACTGATGGGTGGTTTTTCTGCACAGGAGGAAGTTGTGAAAAATATTTCGACTTCAGGCGACGAGTTCCCGAATGACATCGTGCGGTATCTTGATGCCGCCACAAGAGTGGAAGCAGGTTCTTCTGAAGCTGACTGGAGTCTGCTGGCCTATTTCGCCCGGCTGAACTACAATTTTGATAACAAGTACCTGGTATCGGCTACATTCCGCCGGGAGGGGAGTTCCCGGTTTGGTTCCAATAACAGGTGGGGCGACTTTCCGGCCGTGTCGCTGGGTTGGAGAGTCTCCGAAGAGTCATTCGTCCCTGACTACAGCTGGCTGTCGGACTTAAAACTCCGGGGTAGCTGGGGCGTTACCGGTAACAACAGCATCGGGAATTACAGGAGCTTGTCTACCATGAACCAGGCGAATTACATACTGGATGGAGAGTTCGTGAACGGGCAGGTATTAAGTTCATTTGCGAATGCCAATTTGGGATGGGAGCAATCCAACCAGGTCAATCTGGGCATGGATCTGGCTCTCCTGAACAACCGGGTAACGTTCACGGCCGAGGCGTACAGGAAAGTCACCAACGACATGCTGCTGCCGACCGAAATTCCCGTAGTCTCCGGGTTCCAAACCACATTTACGAATATCGGTGAAGTTGAAAACAAGGGCCTGGAATTTTCTCTCGGATATCGGAAATCGGGCCAGGACTTCAGTTATAACGCCGATTTCAATATCTCGTTCAACCGCAATGAAGTACTTGCCATCGGCGGGAATAATGACGAAATCAGGAATGGCGGATTTTATGGAGCCTACAATGTTTCAAGACCCGGCCGCCCGATTGGCATGCTGCACGGCTACAAGTGGCTCGGAATCTTCAATACCGAAGAGGAGATCGATAACCACGCCACACAAGACGGTGCAATTCCGGGTACCTTTAAATATGCCGATACCAACGGAGACGGCGTCGTTTCCTACGACACAGAGGATATGGTGGAGATCGGGAACCCGCATCCCAAATTTGTTTGGGGCCTGACCCTCGGGGCGGATTACAAAAAATTTGATTTGAGCGTGTTGGTCACCGGAGCCCAGGATTACGATGTGATGAGGCAGATCGAAAAAACCACGCTCAACATGGATGGAGTCTTTAACATCCTCGCGGCGGGCAAGGACCGATGGAGATCGCCGGATAACCCCGGGAACGGGCGTATTCCCACTTCAAACACCTGGAAGTGGCAGCGAGAGTCAAACTCAAAATATGTGTACGACGCCAGCCATGCCTGGTTTAAAAATGTGACGCTGGGCTACACCTTCTCGCAAATTCCCGGCATAAGCAATGTCCGGGTATATGTCAGTGCTGACAACCTGTTGCTGATCTCAAGTTATCCGGGCAACAATCCCGAAGTGGACCAATACGGGGGAATAAGGCCTGGTGTTGACGATCAGACATACCCGGTTCCCCGAACATTTTCTCTCGGTGCTGCAGTCAATTTTTAAACTAATATTTGGATAGCCATGAAATATTTTATCATAACATTAAACTCGCTTTTGTTGCTGACGCTGGTTTCATGCAGTGATGATTACCTTGTCAAAACAGATCCGACCAGTCTTGTGGAGGATGAGTTCTATCAAACCGAGGAGCAGATGGCGCAGGCTGTCAATGGGGTTTACTCCCAGCTGCAGGATATCATACATGATCAATGGCAATACAATGAGTTTATCACGGACAACACGACCCTCCATTTTAATGTTGCAAACCGCGGACAGGGTCCGGCACTGGAGGCGATTGAATATTGGCAGATAAACCAGTCGACGCCCAATATTACAAACTTGTACAACAGCTACTACCAGGCGCTGGTGAATATCAATACCGCGCTTTCCAAGCTGGAAGGGGCGACCTTCGATGAGACAGCGATTCAGCAGTTTGAGGGAGAGCTGAAATTTCTGAGGGCCTACTACTACTTCAATTTGGTTCAGTATTTCGGTGATGTGATTATTATGACCGAACCACTCGACACGCCGGAAGAAGCATGGTCGTATGCCCGGCAGCCTGTTGAAGAGGTCTATGATCTAATCGAAAGTGATCTCAATGCCGCCGTTTCTGGTGCGCCGGACTATGGAGAAGCCGCGGCCGGACGGGTGACCAAGGGAGCGGCCCTGAGTTTATTGGGAAAAGTCTACCTTACCAGAAAACAGTATGGGCAGGCAATTAGTACACTTGAGCAGGTTCTTCCCATGGGATACTCACTGTTAGCCTCTTACGAAGACGTTTTTGATCCGGCAAACAAGAATCATGAGGAGTCAATCTTTGCAGTTCAGTTCCAGGGCGGAAATGACCTGGGGGAACACAGCAGTTTTATCTACACGTTTGCCCCCCGGGAATCCGAGGGAGCCGTGATCGATTTTCCGGGTGAAAATGGAGGGGGATGGAATACTCCCACGTTAGACATTATCAACTCTTATGAAGATGGTGACCTTCGCAAAGAGGTATCCCTGAATGAGGGATACACAAATAATGAGGGCGACTGGGTGCCGGTTCCGTATATCACGAAGTATCATCACCCTCATTCGATCCGGGGCCGTACAGACGACAACTGGCCCGTGCTGCGGTATGCCGATGTTCTGCTGATGCTCGCCGAAGCGATAAATGAAGAAGAAGGTCCCACTACCGAAGCGCATGGATACCTGAACCAGGTGCGGGAACGGGCAGGACTTGATCCGTTAAACGGCCTGGACCAGGAAACCTTCAGGGATACGGTACTTCACGAAAGGCGCATGGAGCTGGCGTTTGAGAATCATCGGTGGTTTGACCTCAAACGAACCCATACGCCCCAGGAGTTGGCGGACTTTTTAAATGCCCACGGGCAGGAGGAGCGTGATAATCCCACCACCAGCCGGGGAGGCATCCCGTTTACCGAGGGAGACTATGTGTTTGAACCCTATGAAGCGTTATTCCCGATTCCTGCGGATGAAATACTGATTAACGGGGATTTAACCCAAAATCCGGGGTATTGATTTTAATCAACACATTTAGCATCTAGCATAAACAAAAGAGGCGGGCAGTGGATCACCGTTAGATGCTGAATTGTTGAACTTTATTCTTTGGGACCTTTGCAGAGTCTGCTATTTTGTTGGGAGGTGGTTTATCACTGACTTTGTTGACCGTTTTAAACGGGAGTACAACTCCCTCAGAACGAGGAAATCGAGGGTTTTGCAAAGCCCTCTCATATACATAAATAAGAAGCCAAAAGTATTGAGCTAATGTTTTTAGACACCCTTTCAGAATTGTGGATCTGGCAATTGCTGGGTCGGTTGCATCCACTGATTGTTCATTTCCCGATAGGGGCTCTTGTAATCGCCTTTTTCCTTGAAATGCTTACAATGGGGGGCAAGCGTCCTGACCTGCGTTCAGGCATCCGCTGGCTAATCTACATTGGGGCCGGAACCGCTTTGGGTGCCGCCATTGTCGGCCTCATGCTCGCTTATGGCGGCAACTATTCGGAATCAACTATTTTTTATCACCGGTGGGGTGGTATTCTTACCGTGGTGCTGTCCCTTTCTGCATGCTGGCTTCTGTACCGGGCAGAAACACGTGACACCCGGAAGGATCTCAATATCTACCGGGGTGCGCTTGCAGCAACAGTGCTGGTGCTGACAGTAACCGGCCATTTTGGGGCAAATTTGACGCATGGCAGCGACTACCTGACATCGGTCTTGCCCTGGAACTACGAAACCCTCTCGGACGACGAATTTACTGAACTGGTGGAGGAGGTCAACCAACACAGGGAGATGGGGACACTGGCAGAAACCCACAAAACGAAACTTAATGTCGGGGTCCGCCGCATTTTTGCCCAAACATGTTATCGCTGCCACGACTCCAATGAAGCTGAGGGCGGACTCGTCCTCAACAGCGAGGAAGCCGTTATGAAGGGAGGAGATGACGGACCGATTATTGTTCCCGGCGAACCCGGCGAAAGTGAACTGATGCGTCGACTCACATTGCCGGAAGGCCATGACGAGGTGATGCCGCAGAAAGGAAGCTCATTAAGTGCGAGCCAGATTGAGCTGGTACGTACATGGATAGAAGTGGGCGCTCCCTGGTCTGACGAGGAGGTGGAAACGTTCCGCGAGGCTCCCATGGCGCTGTACAAACCTGAACTTCCGGAGACGGGATCAGATCTTGAAAATCCCATTGACAAGTTTACCGACGCCTATTTCAAGGAGCATAATATCAGCTGGCCGGAACCGGTGGACGATGTTACGTTTATGCGCCGTGCCTATATGGATGTGATCGGCTTGATGCCCAGTCCTGAAGAACTCCAGGCGTTTGTCGATGACAGTTCGCCCAATAAAAGGGACCGGTTGATTGATTCCCTGCTGGGCCGAAAACATGCCTATGCCCAGCACTGGCTGACCTTTTGGAACGATCTGCTGCGCAATGATTACACTGGAACCGGCTTTATCACGGGAGGAAGAGAGCAGATCACAGACTGGCTGTACGACGCACTCTATAATAATATGCCTTACGACCAGATGGTCAGGGAACTGGCGAATCCCAATGAGCGTTCGGATGGTTTTATCAGGGGTATTGAATGGCGCGGTGCGGTTAATGCAAGCCAGACTACTGAGATGCAGGCCGCACAAAATATATCCCAGTCGCTGTTGGGCACCAATCTCAAGTGTGCCTCCTGTCACGACAGTTTTGTAAGCAACCTGACGCTGAATGATGCCTACTCTTTTGCCCAGATTTTTTCCGATTCGGCTATTGCGATCCAGCGGTGCGACGTTCCCACCGGTGATACGGCCAAAGCAAGCTTTGTTTACAGTGAGGAGCTCGGCGATGTCGATTCGGAAGCTTCCCTGGAAAAACGACTGGAGCAGCTGGCGGAGGTTATTGCGGACGAGCAAAACGGGCGCCTGTATCGGACGATTGCCAACCGCTACTGGGAGCTGCTGATGGGAAGAGGCCTGGTTGAACCGGTAGACAATATGGATAACATCCCGTGGAGCCAGGAGCATCTCGACTGGCTTGCCGCTGACCTGATCGACCACAAATATGACCTGAAGTACCTTCTGTCCACTATATTAAAGTCCCGCACCTACCAGCTGCCCTCGGTGGGTATGAGTGAAGAAGAGGCCGGCTCTGAGGATTACGTGTTTGAGGGACCACTCAGAAAGCGGATGACGGCTGAACAATTTGCCGATGCGGTTTCCCAGGTGGCCGCTCCCTTCTATTTCTCAGTGGCGTATGATCCCTACGAAACGCCTCCTGCCGAGGCCGACTGGATCTGGTTTAATACCACCGAAAACGGGCGGCGAAGCCAGCCGGCCCCGGGCATGTACTATTTCCGACATCAATTTGATCTTCCGGGTAGTCGGGAAGTGGACGTAGCCAACATGCTGGTAACGGTGGATGAATCCTATAAGCTCTATCTGAACGGAACAATGGTCGGTCAGGGAGATGACTGGAGGCGGGTTGAACGCCTGGATGTAACCGAATACCTCAGATCAGGACGAAATGTACTGGCACTGGAGGGAGAAAATGGAGGTACGATACCCAATCCGGCCGGCATCCTGCTTAATCTGAAAATACAGTTCACCAGCAGTGATGATTCCCTCGTGGTTACCTCCAATGAAAATTGGAAAGCCCTGCAGGATACGCCCGCTGAAGGGTGGGAAACCTTGGATTTTGATGATAGTGAGTGGGGAGCAGTTCGGGCGTTTGGAACCAGTGCCGGCAGTGATCACTGGGGACAACTGTTGGGCTTTACGCACGATACCAGCCATCAGATGGATTTTGTCCGCGCATCACTGGTCGAAAATAATGATTTTCTTAAGGAGATGGGCCGGCCTACACGGGAGAATGTAATCACCAACCGGCAGACGGAAGCTACGCTGCTTCAGGCGCTGGAGCTGACCAACGGTGAGAAGTTGAATGAAGTGATGGCCCGGGGAGCGGAGCGGCTGATAAACGAATACGGGACCGCTACAAACCGGATGATTGAACACCTTTATCTCACCGCGTATGGTCGCTCCCCAAGTGAAACCGAAGAAAAAATATTAAGTGAGAAGCTCTCATCAGACCCGCGCAGGGAAGCAGTACAGGATCTCTTGTGGGCCTTGGTGATGAATCCCGAATTTCAATTGATTTACTGATCATATGGTATGGCGACATATATTCGTAAAATTAGATCTGTTAATACACAGGTAACCCAGGAGGTTAGTTAATACTATGAAAAGACGCGATTTTCTTAAAAATACTTCGGCTGCAGCTCTTGCAGCAATGGGAGCAACGATTCCGGGAACCTCTTTTTTGAGTAGCTGCAAGCGGGCGGGCAACGAAATTGAATCAACTGCGGATACGGTAATATTACTGTGGATGGCGGGCGGTATGGCCCACACGGAGACATTTGATCCCAAAGCCTACACCCCGTTTGAACCAGGTATTGAAAGTAGCAGGGTATTGAGCACATTCCCAAAATCTCCAACCGCCGTAGACGATCTGTTTTTCTCAGAGGGACTCGAGGAGATAGGATCCGTAATGGACAAGGGGACGGTGATCCGGTCTTACCGGGCGGCCGACCTGGGACACATCCTGCATACACGGCATCAATATCACTGGCATACCTGTTATGAACCGCCTCAAACGATTCAGGTACCGCACATCGGGGCCTGGATTGCCCACGAACGGGGGCCTGTAAACCCGGTGATTCCGCCTTTTATCAGTATCGGCCAGCGGTTCGATGTCGGCGAGGGGGAAGAGCTGAAGGCGTACCATTCTGCCGGCTTCCTGGGAAGTGAGTACGGCCCATTTTTGATTCCCGATCCCTCCAGTGGACTCGAAAGCGTTCGGCCACCGGTTGGGATGAGTATCGAGCGGTTTGAAAAAAGACATCAGTTGTATCGCGATCTGGTTGATCAAAGTGAACTCGGAAAACATGGCAGCGCCTACCAGAAGGAATCGATGGTGCGCGCGATGGAAAAATCCTATGCTTTGCTGAAATCGCCTGAATCAGAGGCGTTTAACCTTAAAAAAGAACCGGAAGAAATTTACAGGGAATACAATACCGGCCGCTTTGGACTGGGGTGTCTGCTTGCAAAAAGACTCACGGAGGCTGGCGCTCGATTTATAAGCGTTTCTACAGAATACGTGCCATTCATGGGGTGGGATACCCACGAAAACGGGCATACCCGAACCGTGGAGATGAAAAAGAGTATCAATCGGCCCATTGCTCAACTGATCAGAGATCTCGACAGAACAGGCCGCCTGGACCGCACAATGGTTATCCTGGCCAGTGAATTCAGCCGGGATATGATGGTAGAGGGTCGGCCGGGAAAAACGGTCAAGGAACAGGCAAAACAGCCAGAAGTAATGCAAAGTATATCGGAATATGGCATGCACAAACACTTCACCGATGGATGTTCAATTTTAATGTTCGGCGGTGGAATAAAACAGGGGCACGTCTATGGGAAAACAGCGGATGAACGTCCCTGTTCAACCGTGGAAAATCCTGTAGAGATAAGCAATATTCACCAGACCATATACCAGGCGTTGGGTATTCCCCCTGAAACACATTATACCATTGAAGGCCGCCCCGTGTATACCACTCCGGAAGGTCATGGGGAAGCGATCCCCGAGCTTTTCGCGTAGATCACAACTTTATAACTTAAAAGGGCCCTAAAAAACCATCTCAACGCTAATTATGAATAAAACCCGCAGAGAATTTCTTAAACAGGTGGCGGCGGCCGGAACCGCCTTTGCCGCCCCCGGCATGGTCACAAATTTTGATGTAAACATTAATACCAGTCGATCTTCCCCGGAGAATGATGTGATAGGTCATGGTGACTTTCGTTATCGCGTTGAAAAAGACTGGGCAGCCCTGGACCCCGCTCGACATCCCGTTAAAAATTGCCATGAGATGGTTATGGACAAGCGGGGACGTCTGATCATGATTACCGATGAGACTCAGAATAATATTATTATCTTCAACAAGGATGGGAAATATCTGGATAGCTGGGGATCCAAATATCCCGGGGGACACGGGCTGACGCTCTGGAATGCGGGGGGAGAAGAATTTCTTTTTATCACCGATACAAATGCTGAAACAGCCCGGGTAGAAAAGACGACGCTGGATGGACGGGTTCTTCTGACTCTGGAAGATCCCCGGGAAGTGGGTGGTTACGACACGGAGGATGACTATCTGCCGACTGAAACGGCCGTCGGGCCGGACGGTACGATCTATGTAGCCGATGGCTACGGCTCCTTCTATGTACTTCGGTTTAGTCCAGACGGCAAATACCTGGATAAGTTCGGGGGGGCAGGCAGTGCAGATGATCAACTTAATGAACCCCACGGTGTGGCCGTTGATACCCGGAGTAACGGAACGCCAACCCTTCTCGTTACCTCGCGGAGGCATAACAGTTTTAAACGGTTTACCCTGGAGGGGGAGTACCTGGAAACCATTTTTCTACCCGGTGCCTACGTATGTCGACCGGTAATTAATGGAGAAAATGTTTATGCCGGGGTCTGCTGGTCGCGAAAACGCTATCTGAATTTAACTCCTGAATCCGGCTTCATTACCATTTTGGATAAAGATGATAATGTGGTGTCGAACCCGGCCGGCACCCAACCCAGCTATATCAATGGAGAGCTCCAGCTTATGGTCCAGGAAGAATCCATATTCAAGCACTGTCATGATGTCTGTATAGATGAGGATAAAAATATGTAT
Organism: Halalkalibaculum sp. DA384; assembly: GCF_043951955.1. Lineage (NCBI taxonomy): Bacteria > Pseudomonadati > Balneolota > Balneolia > Balneolales > Balneolaceae > Halalkalibaculum > Halalkalibaculum sp. DA384. The sequence continues at coordinate 49,832 of NZ_JBINJE010000029.1, forward strand.
GTCTGCCAGTGGAATGCCGGTCAAACGTATCCGATTAAGCTGCATCGGGTCTGACCGCATGTTTTATCCTTTCTTACCCTGTGATCGAGAATGTTATTGATGGGTTTAATACGGGAATGAGCGGGGATACAATTTCTCCCCCGGTAACCGGCGTTGGGTACCCGTTTAAATCACATCATCTGCGCGGGCATAGTTCTTCCTCTCTTTTCTTGTCAGGGAATCGATCCTTCTTTTTAACTGCTGGTGCTACTCCCGTCCCTCTCACGTATTTATAGTCCCGAAAGATATTAAAAGGTTTGAATTTATGTTTTATATTCAGTGCCGGTGATCATATTTCATATTGATGATCTTCCGGGAAGGATTCTGTAAAAATCGATGGGTCTTCCTTTCATTCTTTGCGCTGAATAGTACGGCGTTGGCAATTAGCTGATCGTAAAGTGAGCAGCTATGGTCGTTTTTAACCGTTGTATTTTGCGTAAAACGGGATCGAAGGAACAGCGATTCTTACAGTTCCCCGCAGTATTCAACCGCAAGCTAACGACTGATTTTACACACTATGATTCGAATTCCGGTAACAACGATGCGTGGTACCTTGCTATTTTTCCTGATAAGTGCAGCCCTCATGGGGTGCCAAAATCAAACCAGCTCTTCGCCGCCTGTACCTTGCAATGCCAGTGATTCCAGTACCTTGACAGCACTCACAGATTCCCTGGAAAGCAACCTGGATTGGCCGGACAACTTGGCCATTAACGCATTTTCCGGGCCGGAACTGACCCCAAGTCCGGCCGCACTGGCCGTAGCTCCCACCGGCGAAGTTTTTGTGGGTGTTGACATGCAGGGCTCGCTCGGCAAGGAGATGGACAAAGGGGCGATTGTACGCCTTGTGGATTGTAACCAGGATGGCATCGTGGATGCCCACACAGAGTTCACCAGGGTCAACAATCCACGCGGAATCATTGCGATTGGGGATCAGGTGTTTGTCCTGCACACAACTTTTTCGGAAGAGACCGGGAAAGCCTCGGGGATGGACCTGGTCGTCTTCGAGGACAAAGATCGTGACGGTGTTGCCGACGGTCCCTCCGAACCACTGATTGAAGGGATCAGCAACCCCAACTACCTGCGGAGCCGGGGAACCGATCATGCTACGAACGGAATTCGAATGGGCATTGACGGGTGGATTTATATAGCCGTCGGAGATTTTGGATTCCACGATGCCGTTGATCGCGAAGATACCAAGCTGACGATGCTGGGGGGCGGGATCGTTCGCGTGCGCCCGGACGGAACCGAGATGGAAGTCTATACCCACGGAACGCGCAATAACTACGACGTGGCGATCGATCCCTATATGAATATCTTTACGCGCGGCAACACCAACGACGGCGGGGGCTGGAATGTTCGGTTTCTCGACCATATCCAGAGTGGAGAATACGGCTATCCCACGCTGTTTAAACATTTTACGGAAGAGATCATCCCCGCGTTGAAAGATTTTGGCGGGGGATCAGGTACCGGGGCGTTGTACCTGGATGATGAGCGGTGGCCGGAGGCTTACAACCATAAACCGCTGACCGCGGACTGGGGACGCAGCTACCTATACCTGCATAACATGAACCCCGACAAAGGAAGCTTTACCCAGCAGCAGGAGGAGTTTATTGAACTGCCGCAGATTACCGATCTTGACCTGGATGCTTCCGGCACGATGTATCTTTCCGCCTGGGATGGAGCGGGCTATTCCGGCGATTCAACAAGGGGATTTACCGTTCGGTCGGTCCCAGAGGGATTACAACCCCAGCCGTTTCCATCGCTGGAAAACGCTTCGATCGGGGAACTGGCCGGGTATCTCAAGTCGGAACATGCCAAAGCGCGCCAGTATGCGCAGTATGAACTCCTGCAGCGCACAGACCAGGAGGTGAATAGGGTGGCCTGGGAGACAGCCCGTGACGCGGGGCTCCCCCTGGATGTGCGGGTTGCCGGGATTTTTACCTACGCTCAGGCTGCCGGCACAGGGGGCATTGAAAACCTGGTGGAGCTGACAAGGGATCAGCAGGTGCGGGAGTACGCCCTGCGTGCGCTGGCGGATCGCAAAGAATATGTGGACCAGGTACCGCTTCAGCCATTTCTTTCGGCGCTGGATAGCTCCTCTGATCGCGTTAAAATCGCGGCGATCGTGGGACTGGGACGCCTGGGCCGCGAAGAAGCGGTGGATGCACTCCTTCAGATTGAAGTACCGGACTCGTTTGAGGCCCCGGATATCGGTACGGTTGGCCCTCATGCCACCCCGAATGCGGAGATTATTCCCCCGCATGTAGCCGTCAAATCACTGGTCGAGATCGGCGCTACAGCACCGTTACTGGATGCAGTGTCAAAGGACCGCAGCGAACTGGCACTTTGGGCCCTGCGCTATATTCACGATCCCCATGTACCTGAAAGATTGATTGAAGTCTACAACAACAGTAGTAATATCGATTTCAAAAGCAGAATCCTTCATAACCTGGCGCGTATATACCACAAAGAGGCCGATTACGACGGTTCGTGGTGGTGGAGCACGCGCCCCGATACCCACGGTCCGTATTATAAGGCAGAGGAGTGGCAGGGAACACCGGTAATACGGGATTTCCTCATTACTGAGTATGAAAACGGTGCATTTGATGACCGGTTTTTCGCGGACCTGAACAGCAAATACCGGCTGGGTATTCCCGCGTTTGGCGGCACCGACGACACCGGGTCGAAAGTAGAGGAACCGGTCGTAGACCTGGAAGAGATAAAAAGTGAAGAAGGACAAATCGGGAAATCATCCATCGAAGATGTGATGCTGGCCCTGCAGGAGCTCTCCGGTGACTTGGAGAAGGGCGAAAAATTGTTTGTCCGGCAGGGATGCCAGGCATGCCACAGCATCAGCCCGGACGAAGCGATGAAAGGCCCGTATTTGGGTCAGGTCGGCGGAATAATGAATCGACAGCAGATTGCGGAATCGATCCTGAAACCCAACGCCTCTATCTCGCAGGGTTTTGCCACCGTGCAAATCCAAACCAGTGATGAGAACAGCTATGTGGGATTTGTCACTGAAGAGACGGCTGAAAAGCTGGTCATCAGGAATATCGCCGGGCAGGCGACGACACTGCAGAAGTCAGATATTGTTTCGCGAGAACAGCTCAAAACTTCCATGATGCCGGCAGGACTGACGAACTCTCTTTCGTATGAAGAGTTTGTGGCCCTGGTGGATTACCTGTCAGCACAAGTAGAGTAAAGGTCGGCAGGAAAAGTCAAAAATCTGTAAATACAATTTATCGCTCACAGAACGAGGTTAAAAACTTGCATTTGTTTTATAAAAGGGAAGTATTTCTAAAAATATTTAGCAAACGCAGGTTTAATTAGTTTTGAATACTTCGCAAGGCAAGACATCTAAACTGGTGCCCAGGGACTCTGGCACCGTGCGGACCAATGGATAGGTGGCAAAGTTCCCGAAAGGGAGGAAAGGGAGTACGTAATCCGTTTTTTGTAGATAAGGGAGGTAACCTGTTGAAGGAGAAAGATGGCAGGATTCAGGCAGGAATTTTAACGCTTTACAAATTGGGATATAATCTTTACGCTGTTTTAGATCGTTCGGGAAAAAACAACTATCGGAATACGACCAATGTAATTTAAGGGATCTTTGCAGAATCTACTATTTTGATGGAAGGTGGTTGTACCATCGACCTTATTGCCCTTTAAACGGGAGTACAACCCCAGAACGTGGAATTGAGAGTTTTGTTCAGGATAAACAAGTCGGTATTGGGCAAAACAGCGGCAGGCAAAGCTCTCTTCAATGGATGGAAAATAGTTATGAATTTAAATAGTTCGTCAATTTGTCTGATAATTATTCTTGCATGCCTTGTGGGAGCCTGCACGCCTCTGGAAGAACAGCCCGCCCCCGAACACCCCAATGTGCTGTTCATCATTGCCGACGACTACGGCTACCATGATATGAGCAGTATGGGCAGCGAATTTTATGATACTCCCTACCTGGACCGGCTGGCGGCCCACAGCATGGTCTTTACCCAGGGGTATACCGCCGGGCGGGTCTGCAGCCCGGCGCGGGCCAGCATCATGTCGGGGAAGACCCCGGCCCGCCACGGGATCACCGACTGGATCGGGGCCCGGACCGGGACCGACTGGCGCGAGCAGGGTCGCCACAGCAAGCTGCTGCCGCCTGATTACGTGGACCATCTGCCGCACGAGTACCAGGTGCTGCCGGAGGCGATGCGCCAGGAAGGCTATACCACCTTTTTTGCCGGCAAGTGGCACCTGGGCGGGGAAGGCTCCTACCCGGAAGACCACGGGTTTGACTTCAACCAGGGAGGGTTTGAAGCCGGCGGGCCCTACACGGGCGGATATTTTTCCCCGTTTAACAATCCCAAGATGGAAGATCATCCGGCAGAAAAAGGCATGAGCCTGCCGGAGAAGCTGGCCAAAGAGACCAGCCGCTTTATCCGGGAACACCGGGATCGGCCCTTTTTCGCGTTTCTGTCGTTTTA